>NZ_JBFBCE010000038.1:0-88838 GCF_040689595.1 Streptosporangium sp. NPDC051023
TCGTCGCCGACGGCGAGGACCATGACGAGGTGCTGCGGCTGGCCGGCGCCCTGGAACACGCCTCCGAGCACCCGATCGCCCAGGCGATCGCCGGGCAGGCCGCCGCCCGGGTGGGCGCGCTGCCCACGCCGGAGGACTTCGCCAACGTCGAGGGGCTCGGGGTGCAGGGCGTCGTGGACGGGCACGCCGTCCTCGTCGGCCGCCCCCGGCTGCTGGCGGACTGGTCGCAGCATCTGCCCGCCGAGCTGGAGCGCGGGCTTCAGCAGGCGCAGGCGGCCGGTCGTACGGCCGTGGCGGCCGGCTGGGACGGCCGGGCCCGCGCGGTCCTGGTCGTGGCCGACACCGTCAAGCCGACCAGTGCCCGGGCGGTGGCCGAGCTGCGTGCGCTGGGGCTGACCCCGGTGCTGCTGACCGGGGACAACGAGGCCGTCGCCAGGTCGGTGGCCGCGGAGGTGGGCATCGAGGAGGTCGTCGCCGAGGTGCTGCCCGCGGGCAAGGTCGAGGTGGTCAGGCGGTTGCAGGCCGAGGGCCGGTCGGTGGCGATGGTCGGTGACGGCGTCAACGACGCCGCCGCGCTGGCCCAGGCCGATCTGGGGCTGGCCATGGGGACCGGGACCGACGCGGCGATCGAGGCCTCCGATCTCACGTTGGTGCGGGGTGATCTGCGGGTGGCCGCCGATGCGATCCGGCTGTCGCGCCGTACGCTGGCCACGATCAAGGGCAATCTGTTCTGGGCGTTCGCCTACAACGTGGCGGCGTTGCCGCTGGCCGCGTTCGGGCTGCTCAATCCGATGATCGCCGGGGCCGCGATGGCGTTCTCCTCGGTGTTCGTGGTGAGCAACAGTCTCAGGCTCCGCCGCTTCACATGATCATCGGGTCCCAGGTCCCGTCGGCGAGGAACCGTTCCAGCACGGTCGTGTAGGGCACGGGGACGAATTCAGATGGTCGTCAGGGCTTTGACGGTCCGGCGGACGGGGACGCCGGGGGCGGGGGGTGCGCCGGTGCGGTTCACCCAGCAGAAGTCCACCCCGGCCGCCCTGGCGCAGCCGCCGTCGCTCACCGGTGAGTCACCGACCATCAGGGCGTCGCGAGTCCTGGCGGCGAGCAGGTCCAGCGTGTGGTGCAGCAGTGCCCCGTCCGGCTTGCGCAGGCCGACCTCGGGCGCGATCACCACGTGTTCGAAGAACCCGCCGATGCGGGTACGGCGCAGCTTGGCCCGCTGGACGTGGGCGATGCCGTCGGTCACCAGGGCCAGTCTGAAGCGCAGGGAGAGCCGTCGCAGGGCGGCCCTGGCGTCGGGGAACAGGGTCACGCTCCGGCAGAGCGCGTCCTCGAAGGCGGCCGCGGCCGAGGGCGGGGCGCCCATCCTGGCCCAGCGTTCGAGCCGCAGCTCGGCGAGGGTGATCCGGTGCTCCCGGTAGGCCGCCCAGAGAGGCTCGTTCGCGGCGTGGAACGCGGCGAGGAACTCGGGGCGGCCCGTCCTGAAGAAGCGCCGGTGGACCTCATGAAGCGCGTCGCGCTCCGTCCGGGCGTAGTCGACCACGGTCCCATCCAAGTCGATCAGCAGGACCTGGTACCGGTGTCCCCCCGCCGAGCCCATCGCGCTCCGACAGCCGGAGGATCTCCCCGACCGCGACCGCGTCCGCGGTGTAGATGTGCGGAACGTCGACGAAGACCCTCATTGATCCACAGCTCACCCCGAGGCCGTCGGCGACCTCGCTCTGGATACTACGCAGCGGAACGTAGTTCAAGTAGGAGGTGTACACGTTCTGTGACCTGAAGGCGGCGGTCATCACCAGCCGCTCGTCGCGGAGCCTGAAGGCCAGGCTGGTCAGGCAGGGCACCGCGTCCTGGGGCTCGCCGGGAGAGGTGAGGGAGATCCAGCAGCTCTTGGTGTACGGCTTGGCCCGCAGCACCCCGGTGACCCAGCGGAGCTGGTCGACGCCGAGGAACTGGCGCAGCCGGCCGCCGTAGCTGTACTTGAACGGCGGGACGATCACGTTCTCGCTGAACTTCCTGCTGTACAGCGGGATCTTCTTCGCGTCGCCGTACGAGCGGAGAATCGGATCCTCCCAGCCGAGTCCGGCGATCTCGAACAGCACCGCCGGGGCTTCGATGATCGGGCCCCGGTCGTCCTCGGCGGGGCCGCCGTTGGTCCTTACGTGTTGGAGCAGCCACATCCATGCCTCCCCACAAGACACGAATCTGAGAAGGTCGGGCATTCAGGTCTCCACATTGGGGAAATGGAAGGGATTCTGGGGGAGTCGGCGCTGCCGGGAGACGTTGGCGCGGACGTAGTACACGAAGTAGTGCACCAGGGCGAGGAGCCCGACGACCACGGCCAGGAGCGCCGCGTTCGGGGCGGCGCCGATCAGGCCGAGGACGCCGACGGCGATGTAGGAGCCGTTGACCAGGGCGAGCATCATGACGTTGATCCCGGGCCAGGCGAGTGGCGCGTAGGTCTCCGGATAGCGGGGGTCGACCGGCAGGTTGGGGGTCCAGCCGAGGGCGGAGAAATGGTCCTTGAGCTGGACCACGTAGAGCAGGCGGAAGTTGTTGAGCGCCCGCGCGGTCCGCATGTGCGCGTTCACCGCCTCGATCAGCCGCAGGAACGGCAGGACGCTGAGCAGGCCGAACGCCGCGGTCACCGCGAACAGGTACCACGGGACCGTGGCCCACGAGGCCAGCGCCGCGGGATCGATCACCTTCGTGCTCACCAGCGCGATCGTGGCGGCGAAGGGTGCGGCGAGCAGGCTCATGGACAGCCGGGTCATCTTGAGGCGCTCGTCCTTGGCCGCCAGATAGACGTTGTAGGTCCCTGCGAAGTCCACGGAGACCAGTTGGATGAACTCCCGGGGTTCCACCGGCAGCCCGTCAAGCCTTTCGGGCAGGGCGGCAGCGGTCATTCGCGGCACTGCTTTCCGCATCGGGACCCCACTTTCGAGAAATAGTGGATTTCCCCGGTAAGAAGATTTTGACCCACTTGTCAGCTCTCTGCGGGAGATTTACCGAACGTGTATCTCAGAATTTTTCGACCTCGGGACGTTCGGCACTCACGGGAGAGGCGGGCATATCGGGAGGCGGCAGGAGGGACGGCCTGCGTAGGCTCGGAGCGTGGATCCCACGCGACCGGCCCATTCTCGGAAGCGCAGTAGGCTACGCCCGGGGTGTCGCAGCGAGGGCGAGGTGGGTTCGCGGTGCGGAAGTCAGGCGTCATGCCGACGCTCGATCTGGTCGACGTCGGCGAGCACGTGTGCTGGATCGTCGACCCGCACCAGGGATACGCGGCCGCGACCTCGGCGTTTCTCGCCGACGGTGAGCTCTTCGGCGACAAGGTCGTCATCGTCGGGTCGCCGCTCGCCCCCTTCCCGCCGGCGGGCATGCCGAGGGACGCGACCCTCGTCGACCCGCGCTCGGTCCGCGGGGACGGTCCAACGCCCGACCTGGCCTCGATGCTCGGCCTCGTGCGGCGTGAGGCCGACATGGCGGGACGCCAGGGCTACCGCGCCCTTCGCGTGCTGGCCGTGATGGATCAGCTCGTGTCGCCGGAGGTCGGCCTGGACGTGCTGATCGACCACGAACTGCGGCTCGACGAGCTCATGGCCGACAGCGAGGCCATCGTGGTCTGCGCGTACGGCCGTGACCGCTTCGGCGCCGCCACGCTGGACCACGTGGCATGTGTGCACCCCCGCGAACTGGGTAACGGACGCTCTGGACCGTCGTTTCGGATGTTCAACTCGGGACCGGGCAGCTGGACCGTGTGCGGGGTCGTCGACTCCGACGGGGCCGTGGCGTTCGGTGCCGCCCTGGCCGCCGCGACGGCGCTCTCTCCGACATTACGGCTCCGCCTCGACGAGCTGGAGCTGATGGACGCGGCCGGGATGCGCGCGCTCGTGGAGGCCGCGACGGGCACCGCTGTTCACCGGATCACAGTCGAGGGCGCGAACCCGACAGTGAGGGCGTGCTGGGAGATGCTCGGCTACAGCAGCTGCGAGATACCCGTGGAGCTGACGCCATGACCACCGAGGCCACCGGCGTGGCGGATGCGGCCGGCCTCCGCCACGAGATCTACTCCTACTCTGGCGAGGCACAGTTCCTCACCGGGGTGCTGCCCTTCATCGACGACGCCCTGGCCGCGGACGAGATCGTCCTGGTCTCCGTGCCGGAGAGCCGGGAGCGGATGCTCCGCGGGGAGCTGACCGGCTCCGACCCGCGCGTGGTGTTCATGGACGTCTCCGCGCTCGGCCGCAACCCCGCCAGGCTCATCCCCGCCTGGCAGCGCTGGATCGGCGAGCAGGCGAGGGAGGGCAGGCCGGTGCGCGGCATCGGCGAGACGGACTGGAACGGGCGCGGCACCGCGGAGATCGAGGAACTGCGCTATCACGAGTGGCTGCTGAACCTCGCCTTCACCGGCTCACCGGCCTGGTGGCTGCTGTGCCCCTACGACACCGACACGATCGATCCCGAGACCATGCGGGCGATCAGCCGGTGCCATCCGTTCGCGCTGCGGGAGGGAGTCCACCAGCAGTATCCAGACTTCGCCCAGGTGCCCTTCACCTGGGACGATCTCGAACCCGCCTGCGACCCCTTCGAGGAGTTCGCCTACTCAAGGGGAGACCTCGCGGCGGTCAGGGACAAGGTGGTCGCCTGTGCGGGGCCGTACGGGCTGAAGGGCGACCGGCTACGGGAGACCCTCGTCGCGGTCACCGAGATCGCGGGCAACAGCATCGCGCACGGCGGCGGGCACGGGACCCTCCGCACGTGGGTACGGCAGGGCACGCTCGTCTGTGAGTTCCGTGACGCGGGAGTGATGACCGACCCCATGATCGGACGCAGAGTGCCCTCTCCTCGCTCCCTGCACGGCCGGGGCATGTGGCTGGTCCACCAGCTGTGCGACCTGGTGCAGATCCGCTCGACCCCCGAGACCGGCACGCTCATCCGCCTGCACATCACGCTTCCCCAGCCCTGAGGGACGCACCTGGTTCCCGGCTCGGGCGGCACGGGGTTCGCGGGGCGTGGCCGTACCGCGCCAAGGCGGTCTCAGTGGCGGTCTCAGTGGTCCTCCAGGGCCTCCTCGACCGAGGCGGACAGCTCGAAGAACTGCAGGAGCCCCGTGGTGGCCAGCATCTGGCGCAGGGTGCGGTTCACGCCCGCCAGCACGAGGTGGGTCCCGGTCTCCCTGCTCCGGTGGAGGGTCCACAGCAGCTCGGCGAGGCCGGTCGAGTCGCAGAAGGTGAGCCCGGTGAGATCAAGGATGAGCGAGGGGGAGGGGCCGGTGCCCCAGAGCTCGGTGAGTTCCCGCCGGAACATGGGCGCGTAGTCGTAGTCGAGCTCGCCGACCGCACGGATCACGACGACGTTTCCCCGTGAGCCCGATGATATGGACAGTGCGTTCGCGCTCTCCGGTGACATGGGAAACTCCTTAGGCCCGCGGTTCACAGGGCGGGCGTTCCCCCCGTCCTACCAGGTATTCGGATTCGGTGCCGATACAGCTCGGCATTCGATACCGATTGGCATCTTTAACGATTTTTGCCCAATTCGTTGTGCGGCAAGCCGCCCGGGCTGTCGCCTCCGGCTCGCACGGCGCCCGTCCAGGGCGATGCGGTCGAGCCCGACGCGAACGGGGCGAGGCCGAGAGCGTCTTGAGCCTCGCGGGTGATCGCCTCGTACGAGAGTCCGGCCTTCGACGTCACCGGGCAGAATGAGGGGATGTCGCGACGCCGTGTCCAGCCCCGCTCCACCGCCCTTCTCTCGTGCCCGTGCGGGACCGCGGTGCCGTATCGCGACTGCTGCGGTCGGCTGCACCGGGGAGAGGCCGCCGCCACCGCGGAGGCGCTGATGCGCTCCCGGTTCAGCGCCTTCAGCGTCGGAGACACCGCCTATCTGCTGCGTACCTGGCATCCGACCACCCGCCCTGGGCACCTCGATCTCGGCGGAGGGGTGCGCTGGGTGCGTCTGGAGATCCTGGAGACCACCGGCGGCAGCGCCGTGCACACCGAGGGGACGGTGCGGTTCCGCGCCCACTACCTGGAGCGGGGCGCGGCGGGGGAGATGGAGGAGCACAGCAGGTTCGTCAGGTACGACGGAGCCTGGGTGTACCTCGGCGCGATCTGACCTCCTCGGCACGACCGTTCGGCGGCCTCATCTGACCGTCACCGGTCACGAGCCACCTCGCCGGCCCACTGACTCCTCGGACCTCTTCGGTTCTTTTCGGCTCTTGTCGGCGGTCTGAAGAGTCCCCAGAGAGAGCCGCCCGCAGGCCGCCGCCTCAGCCGTCGTTCAGGCGGCGCAGCAGCGCCTGCTTGGCCGAGCTGAACTCCTCCTCGGTGAGCACGCCGGAGCGGTGCAGTTCGCCGAGTTCTCCGAGACGGCGCAGCACGGCATCCTGGTTCTCCAGGTCGGCCAGGCGGCGCAGCAGTGTCTCCCGTTCGTCCGACGGGGTAGGCGCCTGGGATAGCGCGGGTGGCGCCGCCGGTCGGCGAGGGGTGCGGGGCAGCCTGGCCAGTACGGCCGCGGCGACCAGGACGGTCGAGCCGCCGTAACGTTGCACGCCCCAGGACACGCAGTGCGGGTCCTCCTCCGGCGATCGGGCGGGGGCCGCGCCGTTCAGGTGGAAGCGCAGCCGACCGTAGTTCATGCCCGACTGCGGGGCCCATTCCACGCCGGTCAGGTCCTCCAGCGCGAGGGTCTGCGGGCCCGCCTCCTGCTTGGCGGCCTTCGCGAACATGGTCCAGTCCAGCCGGACGGCGTGGCCGTCGAAGCTCACCGTGCCGTCACCCGCGGTCGCGGAGATCGGTACGGCAGGGCCCGGCAGCAGGAACGATCCCGTGGGCGTGCTCGGCGCCCGCTCGATCGCGAGGCAGTCGCGCACCTCGTCGGCGAGGTAGGCGGCGGCTCCGGCGCGATCCTTGGGGACGGCCAGCCGGTAGGGGTCGGCGGGCTCGGTGAGCCGTCCTGCGGCCACGTCGGACAGCGGGTCGGCCCCCGGCCGCAGGCGGAGTTGCAGGCTGCCGCCCTTGCGTGAGGGCTCGAAGGAGACGCTGCCGATCGCGGCGAGCGGAATCGTCAGTTCGCCGAGGAGTTTGCGCAGTTCGTGGACGCCTCTGTCTCCGCCCGGCACGACCCTGAGGGTCTCGCTGTCGAACGTCCATGACCCGTCCGGCACGAAGATCTCCGTCATGACCGCCAGCCTAACGCTCTGATCACCGCCGCTCATGCCGTACGACGGGACCGGACGATCTCGCCTGAATCGGGCCGGCCGCCGGGGCCCGCCAGGTCGAGCCGGCGGTCGCGAGCCCGGGGACGGCGTCGAGTGCGTGACCGGTGACCTGCCCGAGGACGGTCGAGTACGTGACCGGTGACCTGCCCGAGGACGAGGGGATCGAGCCCGTGGCGGGTGCCCTGGGAAATGCGAGTGTTGTGTTTTCGGATGATCCAGGGTGACACGGTCTCTCGTACGATGATGTGGTGCACGGCCTGCTGCGCTCTGTGTGGAACGAACCCCGACCCGCCGACCCGCCGCCGCGGGGGTGGCGCGACTGGGTGTTCGCGGGGGTGCTCGTGCCGGTCGTCCTGCTCGAGGGGATTCTGCGGCCGGATCTTCCGTGGCGGGTCGTCTCGGTGGCCGTCACCGTCGGGCTGGTGCCCACGTTGCTGTGGCGCCGGGCCAGGCCCCTGCTGATGGTCTTGATCGTCTTCGCCGTCACGAACCTGGCGCCGCTGCTGATGGGCGGCGCCTCTCCGGAGACGTACACCCTGGCATACGTGCTGGTCCTGCTGTACTCGTTGTTCCGGTGGGGATCCGGCCGCGAGGCCGTGATCGGGCTGACGGCCATGATCGTCGCGGTCTCCCTCTCGCTGTTCTCCGGCCGTCTCGCCCCCGGCGACACGGTCGGCGCGTTCGTCGTCGTATTCTCCAGCGTCACCCTGGGCGGCGCGCTCCGATACCGGGCCGGAGCGAGAGCACGTGAGCTCGACCAGATCAAGCTGCTCGAACGCGAACGACTCGCCCGCGACCTGCACGACACCGTCGCCCATCACGTCTCGGCGATGGCGATCAGGGCACAGGCGGGCCTCGCCACCTCGGCGTCGCGGCCGAACGCCGCGACCGAGGCACTCCACGTCATCGAGGCCGAGGCGGCACGCGCCCTCGACGAGATGCGCGCCATGGTCCATCTCCTGCGCCGGGACCACCCCGCGGAGCCTGCGCCCGGCCGCCAGATTGCCGACCTCGAACAGCTCGCGAACCAGAGCCGTTCCGGCCCGTCCGTCGACGTGAGGATCTCGGGCGACATCGGCGACCTCTCCCCGTCGGTCGAGGCCGCGATCTACCGCATCGCCCAGGAGTCGGTCACCAACGCCCGGCGGCACGCCCGGCACGCCACCCGCGTCGAGGTCCGCGTCGACGCCGACGAAACCTCGGTGCGCCTGCGCGTGAGCGACGACGGCGACGGCGGCCGCATGCGTTCGGCCGCGTCACCGGGATACGGAATCATCGGCATGATCGAACGCGCCGACCTGCTCGGCGGTACCTGCGAAGCGGGCCCCGGTCCTGACCGAGGCTGGACCGTGACCGCCGTACTGCCCAGGGTGGGGGCGGCGACGTGAGCATCCGGGTGATCGTCGCCGACGACCAGGAGATCGCCCGCACCGGGCTCGTGATGATCCTCGACGCCCAGCCGGACATCGAGGTCGTCGGTGAGGCCGCCGACGGGCGGCGAGCCGTCGAGCTCGCCCGGCGGCTGCGCCCCGACGTGTGCCTGTTCGACATCCGCATGCCCGGCCTCGACGGCATCGAGGCCACCCGCTCCCTCGCCGGACCGGCCGTCGACGACCCCCTCGCCGTCGTCGTCATCACCACGTTCGACCTCGACGAGTACGTCTACGCCGCCCTGCGCGCCGGGGCCAGGGGCTTCCTGCTCAAGAACGCGGGCGCCGCCATGCTCTCCCAGGCCATCCACGCCGCCGCCAACGGTGACGCCCTCATCGCCCCGAGCATCACCGCGCGGCTGCTCGGAACCTTCGCCAGAACCGGGCCCGCCTCACCGCCGGCGCAACCCATCGAGGTGCTCACGGACCGGGAGGAACAGATTCTGGCCACCGTGGCACGCGGGCGGACCAACAACGAGATCGCCGACGAGTTCCACATCTCCCTCAGCACCGTCAAGTCCCACATCGCGAGCCTGATGGCCAAGCTCGGCGCCCGCAACCGCGTCGAGATCGCCATGTGGGCCTACGAGACCAACCGCGTCAAGCACTGATCCGGGCTTGCTTCCTACGGATGATCCATTCGGCCACGGCGAGGTTTATCATCCAGCTGGCGCCCATGAGCAGTGCCTTGGGGATCTCGCCGGGTGTGCCGAAGATCAGGAACCAGAGCAACAGGGTCAATGCCTGCGTGTCCACGCTCAGGCCGATCGCGTAACCGCGGATCATCCAGGCGCGGTGCCGGGCGACATCTCGCCGCCGGATCGCGGCGAAGCCGAGAACAACGGACAGGAGCATGGCCGAGCCGAAGATGAGCCGGAAGCCGTAAAGAAGATCACCGTCACCGTCGGAGCGGGGATAGAACAGGGTCATCCACAGCGCGGAAAGCGCGGCGACGATTCCACAGAAAACCAGGAATCGCCCGGCGACGCGGTGCCAGCCGGGCCTGCGGCGGCGGAAACGGGGGGCGAACTGAAAGGCCCCCAGAACGCTGTACAGGATGGTGCTGAGAATGTGCAGCACTATGGGCAGGGGCGCCGCGAAGAACCGCGCGTTCTCCGGCGTGATCTCCGCCCCGCCCGTCAGTTCGGTCAGGCGGATGGCTCCGGCGGCCATCGGAATGGCGCTGAGTGCGATCAGGCCGGTGGGTATGAGCCAGCCCGCCCTGGCGGAGGAGTCCGCGATGAAAGTCGGTGCCGTGTTCCGGTCGTCCGTGGGCCGGCCGCTTCGCGGCGACCGCGGAGATGGAAAGCGCCCTGCCGGGCTCTCGTCGGTCATGACCTGATCGTGACGGCCGAGACGGTTGCGGCTCATCGACAGAACGGCCCGATTCGCGTCGGCCGATCATCCGCCAATTAGGCGTACTTTCGGCTGATGAGCCCTTTGTGCAGGGCTTCTACGCTGATTTCTCGTGGCCCGGGACGCGATTGTCGCTGTCCGGTCGGCGACGCGTCCGCCCCGTCAACGCGGGTCGTGACGTCGATCCATGGGTGCGCTGGTTCCCGATGGGGCTGGCGCACGGCTGACACCCGCACTCACGGTAAATGAGGAGAATGTGATGAAGGCGTTCGTCCTACGCTCGTACGGCTCACCCGACGCCCTGGATCTCACCGACATCGACAAGCCCGTGCCCGGCGACGACGAGGTGCTGGTCCGGGTGCGCGCGACCTCCGTCCAGCCCTACGACTGGCACCTCATGAGGGGAGAGCCGTATCTCGCGCGCCTGATGGGCGGCGGTCTCGGCCTGCGCAGGCCGAAGATCGACATCCTGGGCGCCGACATAGCGGGACAGGTCGAGGCGGTCGGCAGGGACGTGACGGAGTTCCACCCCGGTGACGAGGTGTTCGCGATGTCCAAGCAGGGGGGCTTCGCCGAGTACGCCTGCGTCAAGGAGGGCGAGCTGGCGCCCAAGCCGAAGAACCTGTCGTTCGGGCAGGCGGCGGCGGTACCGCTGGCGGCGAACACCGCCCTGCTGGGCCTGCGCGACGAGGGGCGAATCCAGCCGGGGCAGAGAGTTCTCGTCAACGGGGCCTCGGGAGGTGTGGGCACGTTCGCCGTACAACTCGCCAAGGTGTTCGGCGCGCACGTCACCGGCGTCTGCAGCGCGCGGAACGTCGACCTGGTCCGATCGATCGGCGCCGACGAGGTCGTCGACTACACCAAGGAGGACTTCACGCGGCACGGACAGCGCTACGACCTGCTGCTGGACATCGCGGGAAGCCGCCCGGGATCGGCGTGCAGGCGGGTGCTGACCCCCAGGGGGACCTATGTCGCCGTCGGCGGGCAGGGCGGCCGATGGCTGCAACCCATGGGTCACATAATCTCCGCGCTCGCGGTTTCGCCGTTCGTGTCCCAGAGACTGACCATGGCGGACGTGGTCCGGTGCACGGAGAACAAACGGAACCTGATGACGCTGACCGAGTTCGCCGAGGACGGCAGGCTCACTCCGGTCATCGACCGGAGCTACCCGTTCGAGGAGATCCCGGCGGCCGTCAGATACGTGGAGGAGGGACACGCCCCGGGGAAGGTCGTCATCGAGATCTGAGACACCGGGGGCGCCGCGTGCGATGGCCGGTGAATCCGACGCGGTGAGCCGGGCCGACGGGCTGGGCCGGTGAGCCGCCTCCAGCCGTTCCGCCCGACCGGCGTCGGTGACGGGGGAGGGCGGGGCGCGCGAGTGACGAGGCTTCCACCATCACCTTTCGTTGACGGAATCGGTCACTTTTGCGGGCAGCCCCGGCCGGGGCGCGGTCCCTAACGTGGTCAGCATGATCAAACGATGGAATTCCGGTAGGAGACAGGACCGTGCTTCCGTGGTCAACGGGCGCGGCATGACGCGCGAGGGCGCGCGCTCGACGACCGGCGTGCCGGGAAGAGTCGCCCTTGTCATCGTGCTGGCCGTCGCGGGCGTCCCATCGGCGGCGGTCTCCGCGCAGACAGTGGCCTCCGCGCGGGTGGTGGTTTTCGCGCAGACGGCGGACTCTGCGCGGGTGGCGACCTCGGCACAGGCGATGAGAACGGCGGCCCTGGACTGGCAGCCATGTCCCGGTGACCCCGGTGACCCCGGTGACAAGGCCGGGATGCAGTGCGCCGATCTCCAGGTCCCGGTGAACTGGGGCAGACCCGACGGGCGCAGGATCACCTTGAAACTGGGACGCCTGCCCGCAACCGGCACCGCCGAGGGCTCGGTCCTGGTCGCGTACGGCGGGCCTGGCGGCCCCGGCATCGCCATCACCGAGGCCCATCCCGACATGTGGGCGAAGCTGCGCACCCGCATGAACGTCGTCACCTGGGACACCCGCGGGTACGGCGAGCAGTTCGGAGGGCTGAGCGACGGGCTGCCGTGCACCTGGACCCGGATCCCCTACCCGGCGTTCCCCGCGGACGACGCCGAGTTCGGCAGGCTCTCCGACACCAACCGCGGATACGCGGAGGCCTGCCGCCACGGTGACCCGGAGTTCTTCGCGAACATGAGCTCGGCCGACCACGCCCGGGACATGGAGGCGATCAGGAAGGCACTCGGCGAGGCGAGGCTGAACTTCTACGGCGCCTCCTACGCGGGCCTGTACGCCCAGGCCTACGCTCGCCTCTTCCCCGCGCAGGTGCGCGCCATGGTGCTCGACGGCACCATGAACCACGGCGACGCCGACTGGCTGAAGGAGGTCGGCAAGTCCGCCCGGGATCATGAGGCGGCGATGCGACGCTTCTTCGACTGGTGCGACGGCGCGGACACCTGCCCCCTGGACGACGCCGCCCGGAGCTGGCGAAAGCTGATCGCCAAGGCCGACCGCTCACCGATCGCGGCCAAACGCGTAGGCGCGCACTACAACGCCCGTGACCTGCAGGACCTCGCGCTCGGTCTCGCCAGGCAGGGAGAGGCGCAGTGGCCCGCGCTGGCGCAGGCCGTTCAGGACGCCGTCAACGGCGACGCCTCGGGCCTCGCCCCGCAGCGGGGCGCGCGCTATCCGGATCTCACGACCCCGGTCACCGAGTGCCTCGACTGGCCACGCTTCCGGGACCGTTCCGAGATGGCGGCGGCGGTCACCCGGCTGCGGAGGCTCGCACCGGACACCGGGGCCGCCGCGACCCTGGTGACAGGGACGCTGGCGTGCGTCGGCTGGCCGGTGACGGTCACCAACCCGCCGAAGGCCCTGCCGGACGGCCTCCCCCCGCTGCTGGGCGCGGGCGCGTGGGTCGAGTCCGACGCCACCGAGCGGGCGGTGAAACAGGTGCCGGGCAGCGTCACGATCCGCCACGAGGGGCCGGGCCACACCCTGTATCCCTTCAACGCCTGCGCCCGCGAGCACATCGACCGCTACCTCACCGACCGCGTGCTGCCCCTACCCGGCACCGAATGCTGAGCCCGGAGCGGGCCGGCCTCGGTGACCTGGTGGAACACCCCGGTGGCCGATGAGGGCAGGATCGGAAAAGGGAGCCTTTCCCGCCTGCCCTCACCGGTTCGGTGACGTGCGCGATCTTTCGGCGGGCGCCGAAATGATCCGCTTGTACGGTCGGGCCCATGGACATCACCATGCACCGCGACGCATCCTCTGACACGGCTGCCGACCATGTGACGATCACACCGAGCATCCTGTACTTCGGGACGCCCGTCGTGCTGCTCTCGACCGAGAACGAGGACGGATCGTTCAACCTCGCCCCGATGTCCTCCGCCTGGGCGCTCGGGCAGGTGATCGTCCTGGGCCTGGATATCGAAGGTCAGACCGGGCGGAATCTGTCCGTCCGCCCCGACATGGTGATCAACCTGCCGGAGCCGCGGCAGTGGCCCGCGGTGGAACGCCTCGCGTCGCTGACCGGGGCTGACCCGATGCCGGAGTACAAGCGAGGCACGTTCCGCTTCGAGCGGGCCAAGTTCGAGGCCGCGGGCCTGCGGCCCGAGCCGTCCGGCGAGGTCCGTCCGCCCCGGGTCGCCGAGTGCCCGATCCAGTTGGAGGCCCGCGCCGCCCGGGTCCGGACCGACGCCACCGACGACTTCCTCATCGTGGAGGCCCACGTTCTCAAGGTCCACGCCGACCCTCGCATCGTCGTGCCCGGCACCCAGCACGTCGACCCGGCCCTGTGGAGTCCGTTGATCTACAACTTCCGTCACTACTTCGGGCTCGGCCCCGAACTCGGCCACACCTTCCGCTCCCAGACCCCGCGAAACCCCGGCCGGGCCGACGGCCTCCGGTGACGCGGTTGGCCACCTCGCGGCGGCCACCGATTCGCTGGAAAGCCCGCTACATCTCGTCGTACAGGAGGGTGGGCAGGGGACCTTCGAGGAGGGCTGTCTCCAGCCTGACGCCACTGGCCAGTTCGACGACCGTCATTCCCGCCGCCCACCATCGGATGAGCGTCTGCTCGTATCCGGAGTCGTCCTCTTCATCCACGTCCACGTGCTCGGCGAGAAATTCGTGATAGCGGTCGAAGACATCGGGTTCGTCCCCGCCGGCCGACGGCTCGTAGAGGAAATCGTAGGTGGCGAGGCACCTTCCGTCACGCGCGTAGGTGAGCCAGGCCTGCTGGTCGGTGTTCCAGGAAACGCTCCATATCCGGGCGTCGGCACTGAGGGACTCCAGCAGGCCGGGTGAGGAGAGCCGTGCCCCGTGCGGTTCGACGGTCATCACGGCGGACTGGGCTGTGACGAGGTGGAGCGGGGCCCCGTCGAGCTCAGGCCATTCGTCGAGGGCGTGTTGCCGCAGTTCGTCCGTCTCATGCCCGAGGCGGCGCACGACCTCCTCGACGGTCAGCGGCCGCGGGTCGCCCCGTAGGACTCCCCAGCAGGCGCCGAGCTCGATGGGCTGGCTCCTGAGCAGGGATCTGTAGTGCTGGAACACGTCTTCGTACATGACCTGACCTGCCCAGGACGCGAGGAATGACGGGGGAACGGATATCCGTTCCCCCGTGATCCTATCCGCGTTCCTGATTTCTACCGCATTCCTATTGTGGAGGTGCCGGGCGGGTGACGTTGACGTAGAACGGGTCCCAGTTCAGGACGTCCCTCTGCAGAGAACCGTCACGGCCAAGGATTCTTTGGTTGGTGAGGAAACGTCCCAGCTTTCCGCCCGCGCTGGAGTTTCCGGTCTTGGTCACCGGACGTACCGAGTAGGACTGGTTCGATGCTCTGGAGGCGCTCGACGTTGTGGCGTTGAAAGGGTATTCGTCACATTGTCTGATGCTCTTATCGTAGTCCGGTAGCTTGTCGCACTCCGCCCTGATGATGCGGCCGCTGGCCCTGTTCCAGGTCGCGTTGACCGACCTGTAGAGCGGCAATGGTGAACCCGACCTTCCAGGTATTGATTTGTTGGGGTTGTACGGGATCGTCTTCAGCGGCTGGTTGAGGGCGGTCCAAACGTGTCCCGCTACGGACCGGTACGTGGAGTTCGGATCGTTTGACGGTACGGTCGGATCAGCCGGATCCGACAGCTTGTACGTCAGCGTCGGCGCCTCGTAGTAGACCACGCACCCCGCGCCGATGGAACTGACGAGATATGCGGCGCTGTCACATCGGATCGACGGAACGGTGTCGTAGGATCGCGCCGAAACCGTCTCCGTCAGGCTTGTCACCTTCGACCAGAAACGCGGCTTACAGACCGCGACGGTGTCGAGATCGTCGTAGTCGTTGTCGTCGACGGAGGTCACGGTGAACACGGCTTCCGTGTTGGGCCACGCCGAATGGTGATACGTGTACGAGGTCTGACCGACGATCTGGCAGCGTTGTGTTCCCGGCGGCTTTTTCAGGTTCATGCCCAGGGTGACCCTGGCCCAGCGCGGATACGCGAGCCCCTTGAACGTGAAGTTGTTCACCGTGACGCGGACCTGGAAAGTGCGCTCGTGTTTGTCCTTTCCGGCGTTGTAGCTCCGGATCCGGATGGTCGCCTCACCATTGATGTAATGGTTGACCTGCGGCGTCGACCAGCTCCTGTTCTCCATGCCGACCTGGCGGATGGCGCACCAGTTGAAGCGGTCCTTCTGCCAGCCGCCCGGGTAGAAGGTCGTCGGTGTGTTGACACCCGGACGTTTCGCCTCGGTCGTGTGTTCCCGGCACTGAGCCTCGGTCATGAAGCCGCCGCCGACCGGAACCGCCGCTGCCGCGTTCGCCTTCACCTTCGCCGGGGCCGCCGTTCTCGCGGTTGCGGGTGGTCCGACGACGGTCACCGAGAGCACCGGCGCGACGGGATCGGGTTGCTCCGACGTGGTCGAGTCGAAGTAACGCTCAAGCGAGCCCGGCTGGGCCTCGGGTACCGCGCGAAGCTGGATTCCGTGGTCAGCCGCGCCCGACGCCCACGCACTGGCCATGGGGGTGACGGTCCAGCTGATGTCCGCCACATCCTCGCAGGGCGGGTCCGAGTCGGCACCGATCTGGGTGGCGCTCGTCGTGGGCTGGGAGTCCCATGTCAGGCTCGCCCCGTTCCATGGGCCGGTGACCTGAGACACCTTGATCGCGGCGGTGTGATCGGGACAGTAGCCGTATCGGTTGCGGAGCTTCAGATGCGCGTTCACCACCGTCTTGCCGGCCAGGGCCGAGGTGTCGAACTTCAGGTACGTCCGGGAGAGGTCGTAGGTGCCGTCCTCCCAGTCGTAGCTGCCCGCGGCGAGCTCCGGACCGCCCTGCTCCTCGTATCCCCAGTTGGTGGTGGTGACGGCGGACGTCAAAGGCAGTTCCAGAACCTCTTCCTCTCCCGACGGGCCGGTGGGAGAGGGGGAGGGGGAGCCTGTGGGCGTGGGAGAAGGAGAGGGAACCGTGGGAGTAGGGGTAGGAGAGGGAGAGGCGTCGGGATCGTCGGGCTCGACGCGGTAACCGGGGCCGGTGTCCGGATCTTCAAGATCTGCGAGTTCTTCCGGAGTCAGGTCCGGGGGAGTCTCCTGGGTGTCGGCGTCGACGTCGAACGACTCGCTCGCCGACTTGGCCGCCTCGACGATCTTCCGGTCGTCGGTGAGCGGGAATGTGGGATTCGTTTCGGAGGTCTCCCGGCTCTTGATGTCGTCGATCTCAGCCTGGGAAGGCGAACTCGACGGCTTCTCCGCCTGGAAGTAGGAGTACTGCTGCGGGGGCTCGAACTCGATGAACAGGACCGGGCCGCGCGGTCCCGACGTACCCGCGGAGTAGCCGTACTCGGCCGAGCGGTACTGCCGCCAGTTCGTCGCGTCGGACTCGCTGACCGCGCGGAGCTGCAGGCCGTTGTCAGGATCCCCGTTCGCCCATGCCTGGGCGATGCCCTCGATCGAGTAGTACAGCTCGCCCTCGCCCCACGAACAGGTGTCGCTGTAGGCGGCCTTGTTGCTGACCTGGTTACTGGACGTGGTCGCGGGCTGCGAGCTCCAGGAGATCGTCGACGGGGTCCACTCCTGGGTCACCCGGCGCACCAGGATGCCCGACCCGACCTCCAGGCCACAGGCGTTGGAACGATAGTTCCACAGCCGCAGGTCGGCGTTGAGGATGTTGGCACCCATGAGCTGGAAAGAGGCGTCCATCTGGAAACCGATGTAGGAACGCCACGTCTCGCCGCCGTTGCTCGACTTGCCGGCTCTGAGCCAGGTGGACGAGCCCTGCGAGTTCGGATACTGCGAGCTGGAGACGAACGTGTCGATGGCGCGGCCTGCTCCCAGCCACTCCGAACCTCCGGCCTGGAGGGTCACCGGGAACTGGGTGGCGGGGTCGGACAGGAAGGTGGTGTCCGCCGACAGGATCAGCTGCGAGGCGTCGCCGCCCATCGAGACCTTTGCCACGCCGCGGCGGCCGTCGTCCGGGCCGCCTTTCATCGCCGCGGCGTCAAGCATCGGTACGTCGGGAATATCGACTATTTTCCTTTTGCCCTCTTTGAGCTGTGCTTTTCCGTTCGCGGCTGCCGCGTACGACAGTCCGGGGGGAAGCTGCACCGGCAGGCTGAGCGTGGTCTTGCGCCGGGGACGCTCACGGAACACCACCGACTGGTTGAATCCCGTTGGAGTGGCCGAGATCGCCAGGTCGATGCCCTTGCCGTACGCGTCACGATAGGTGGCGGTGTTCCCCGCCAGAGTGGGAGCGGGCAGGGCAGAGGGGGCGAGCAGCGCGGAACGGCCTCTCTCGTGCCGGAGCTTGACCACGGGGCCGTTGCCGCCGGTCGACAGCTGCAGTCCGTTCTTGGCGAACTTGGGGGCGAGAGTCTCGCCCTTCTCGACAAGGGTGGTGTCGATGTCGTGCCACCGGCCTGCCCGCTTCACGCGGACCGGCCCGGTGTTCAGATACGCCTGCATGGTCTTGCCGTCGGGCTTGGCGAAGAACTGCGCCGTCTCCGTCGTCCACGCCTCCACCTCGACCGGCGTGTGACGGCTGACCGCCTCCCGCCTGGCCTGGTCGAGTTGCCTCGGCTGAGCGGGATCCTGCACGGAGGGAGTCGGCGGGGCCTCGGCCGCGGCGGGGGCGAGCCCTGTCAGCGCGGACAGCGGGGCCGACAGCACGACCGCGGTCAACGCGGCGGTTCCGGCGAATAATCGCCGCCGAAGCAGCGCGTTTCTCGGTAATGTGGTTGATTTATCGCTCATGAAGTTCCTCTGCTGCCAGGTGGTATCGCGAATGGACTCGACAGCCAGGCCTGGGATGTCGTGAAACATATTCGAGCTTCATTGCGCGACAGATGTGTGTCAATGCCCGAGAAGTGCTGCACCGATCACGGAAAGTCTCCAACCATTGGCAGACATGTTTGACGTGCATAGTCAGAGGGGTTGAGTGCGCCTGACTTCGGGCAACGGCGATCGGAGTGTGATGTGCGTCACATCGGTGCTCTCGTCCATGTGATCTGGTGTGCGTCCATCGCAAATCGGGATTTCAGACGAGGCTGATCGCATTTACATTCCGGTCTGTCGTGCGGCCTTTTCCGGATGATCGGTTCGTCCTTGGCCGATGGAGTGGCGGCGAAGTTCGTCGTGGGTCGAAGTGGGAGTCGTGCAGGGCTTGGAGCGGTGCCGATCGCCGTGTTCCGTTTGTCGTGACCGTAAGACGGCGCCGCTGAGACGGTAAAAAGAGGCGGGCTTAAATCAAATTCGGTCCGATCCGGCCGGCATTCGCAAGGCGGTAGAAGAAACGATTGCCGTCGCAGGGCGATGTACACCCCTCCGCGGAAGGCGGTGGGACATCGTGAAATGAGGAAAACCGTCATGATCCTTCGAGTGCGCACCTCGGGATCGCAGGAGAAAAAGTGATGACCGTATCCCGTGACATGCCTTCCGGCGCAACGCCGCTCAGTGGATCGAGCGCGGACAGGCCGGATCCGAGGTGAACCATGACCAAAAACGGCGAAGAGCGGCTTGGGCCTCGGTTTTGGCGCGGGCGGGGCCGTCCCGTAGGCACGGGGAGCAGGCTTGCTGACCTGTGGGTTTATTGGCGGTGAAAGTGCGCGGCGCCCGGTTTCCCTCTCGGGGCGGGCGCCGCGCTTTTGAAGCCTGGCGAGTACGGCTAGGAACTCGCGTCCCATCCCAGCGGGGACAGTCGGGCCAGGTCGTCGTCCCGCTGTGCGAAGTCCGCTATGTCCGACCGAATGGTGTTGTGGAATGCCAGAATCTGTCCGTTCCGGATGATTTTCGTCTGGATGGCGTGTGTGTCTCCGGCTCGCGGCCCTGAGGGGACCCGCAGCGTCGTCGTCGTGCGCACCAGCAGCACTCCGTCGCCGATGGGACGGACGGCCACCAGTCGTATCTCGAGCCGGCTTCCCCGGTAGATGGTGTCGAAGATCTTCTGGTGTTCGCGGGCGATCACCTCCCGGCCGTGCTGCACCCGCCCCACCACGTCGACGAACTCCGCGTCCTCCGCGAAATTCGCCGCCCACCCGGTGCCGTCACCGGCGTTCCAGGTCCGCTGCATCTCGGTGATTATCTCGTCAACCGTCAACATGGCCCCAGTGTCGAAAATCAACCATGGTTGAGGTCAAGTCGGGCCATTCCCGTGCGCGCGGCGAGCAGCCCCGTTTATTGGGGATTGGTCGGGTGGATGGTTGGCCAGGTCGTGAGCGGGAGTGGGCGAGGACCATGTTGCCCGACTTCCAGGCGTGCCTTTATGGAGTTTCGGGCAGCGTCACCAGCATGAATGGCGGAAAACAGGCAAAGACCATCATCGGCATCATCTTCATCGGCTCGGCCCTGCTCACGGCTGCGGCCTGCGGGAGCGCCCACACTGACTCCGGTGCCCTCGAAGTGGCCCCCGTGGGGGAGGCCGTCGCCGGACTCACGTCACCGGGCGACCCCAGCCAGGAACCCGGCGGTACGGCGAGCGCGGAAAAGGCGGCCGCCGCGGCCGTGAACGCCGTCGCGGGCTCCACTGCCCTCTCGGTCCAGTCGGAGAACGGCGGCGCGATATGGGGGGTCCAGCTGGCCGATCCCGACGGCACCGAACGGTTGCTGGAGGTGGACGCGTCAGGAAAGGCGCTCTCGGAAGCCAGGGTCAAGGACACCGGTAAAGAGGAGAAGACCAGGGTCAAGGGCATCATCAAGGGTGCCAAGGTGACCTTCGAGGAGGCGGCGAGGAAGGTGTCCTCCGCGGTGCCACAGGGCAAGATCGCCCACATGAGCCTGGACAGATACAGCAACGACCTCCTCGTCTGGGATGTCGATGTCGTCACCTCGGACGGCACCTGGCACGAGGTCAAGGTCGATGCCAAGACCGGTGCCGTGGCCAAGAACGGCTAGCGCCCTGTGCGAGGTCCGATCGGTGTCGCACTCTCCGAACAGAGATCTCCGGTAGAGGGTTCAGCGGCCAGGAGGAATCCGACTCACGGCCGCAGCAGTTGCCGCACTCGTGCGGCCTCTCGCGTGAGGTGGTCGCGCTCCGGCACGCTGGTAGCGGCGCGGGAGGCCTCGGCATACAGCTCGGCGGCGTGCCCGAGGTCGCCGGCGCGTTCGTGCAGGTATGCCGTCACCGCGGTGTAACGGGGCAGGTCGGGGTCCGCGTCAGCCAGCGCCGCCAGACCGGCCTGCGGTCCGTCGGCCTCCCCGACCGCTACCGCGCGGTTGAGCCGCACCACCGGGCTGCCGGTGAGGAGCAGCAATTCGTCGTACCACTCCACGATCTGCACCCAGTCCGTCTCGGAGGCGCTCCGGGCGTCCGCGTGCAGGGCGGCGATGGCGGCCTGCGCCTGGTATTCGCCCAGCCGGTCGCGCGCCAGCGCGGCCTGCAGAATCGCCACCCCCTCGGCGATCAGGCCGGTGTCCCAGCGCGACCGGTCCTGCTCGCCAAGGGGCACCAGGCGACCTCCCGGGCCGGTGCGGGACGCGCGGCGCGCATGGTGCAGCAGCATGAGCGCGAGCAGGCCGGCGACCTCGGGTTCGCCGGTCAAGGTGACGAGCTGGCGGGTGAGGCGGATCGCCTCGGCCGTCAGGTCGAGGTTTCCGCTGTACCCCTCGTTGAAGACGAGGTAGAGCACCCGCAACACCGTCCCGAGATCGCCGGGCTGGTCGAGCGGCAGTCCCGCGATCCGCCGCTTGGCCCGGCTGATCCGCTGCGCCATGGTCGCCTCGGGGACGAGATATGGCGCCGCGATCTGGCGCGTGGTCAGGCCGCCGACCGCGCGCAGCGTCAAGGCGACGGCCGAGCCCTGCGGCAGGGTGGGGTGCGCACACAGGAAGTAGAGCCGCAACGTGTCGTCCGTGGCGGGCGCAGGACCGGCGGGAGGCTCGACCTCCACGGCGAGCTCCCGCCCCCGCCGCGACGCCTCGGCACGGGCGGTGTCGAGGAACCTGTGCCACGCGACCGTGATGAGCCATGCCTTCGGATCGCGCGGTGGATCGTCCGGCCAGGTTTCCAGCGCCCGGATCAGGGCCTCCTGCACGGTGTCCTCGGCCGACGCGAAGTCGGCTCCGCGCCGGACGAGGACACCGATCACCGCGGGCACGAGCTCCCGCAGCAGCGACTCGTTCACTCAGTCACCGTGGGCGACTCGGTGAGAAACGGCCGAACCTCGAGCCACTCGTGGATCGGCTTGCCGCCGGGCCCGGGAGCGGCGGACAGCTCCCCGGCCAGCTGGACCGCGCGGTCCCAGGACTCCACATCGATGATCATCCAGCCGGCGATGAGGTCCTTGGTCTCGGCGAACGGACCATCGGTCACCGGCGGGCGCCCCTCGCCGTCGTACCGCACGAACGCGCCCTCGGGTGCCAGTGCCTGTCCGTCGATGAACTCACCCGTCTCCTCCAGGCGGGCGGCGAAGTCGCGCATGAACTGCACGTGCGCGTCGATCTCCTCCGGCGTCCACCGGTCTATCGACCCGTAGTCGACGACGGGGGCCGGGCCACCTCGGTAGTGCTTCAGCAGCAGGTACTTCATGGTAGTTCTCCTTCGTCGCGCGGCCCGTCGTGGCCACTCGTGCCCCTGGGACGGAGCCGGCACCACATTCTCGACACCCAGAAGCGTGCTGATTTCCAGAACTTTCCTCTGGCTGTCACCGCCGCTGCGGCACCCGTACGGCCAGCAGTGTCCTGTCCGCGTGCCGTCGGGACGGGGCAGGACGCCGAGCCGGGAAGACGACACCTGTCCGACCAGGGGCTATCCCTGCGTGCGCGGGGAGCAGATCGCCGACCACGACTCGATCGACTGGTTCTGGGGGCCATCCCCGCGTGCGCGGGGAGCAGCACGTGACGTTCCCTCGGATCGCCGAGTCGGAGGGGCCATCCCCGCGTGCGCGGGGAGCAGAAAGCTGCCCGCAAAGGGGAGCGGCTGACGGTGGGGCCATCCCCGCGTGCGCGGGGAGCAGACTTGCTGACCTGCGGGTTTATTGGCGGTGAGGGTGAAAATTGAGCACTTTCGATGACTCGGACATTTCGGGCGCACTGCCTGTTGCTTAGAAGGTGGGTGGTGATGACAGGTTAGCGTTTGGTGGGTTTGCTGTTTTGGGCGAACGCGCAAAGACTGAGGGCGCCTGTGGTGTTTCTCGCCGTCGGAACCGACGTGTTCCCCATGCTTGGGGATGATCATCGGACAGCCGATGACAGGTCAGCTGAGAGCTACGAGAAACAACGCTGTCTTATGCCGTGTCAGAGGCGGGGTGCCTGCCGGCCAGTAAGGCGCGGATTTCGGATTCGAGGTAGCGGCGGTGGCCGCCCAGGGTGCGAAGGGATGTGAGCTTTCCCGACTTGGCCCATCGGTTGACAGTCTTGGGGTCGACTCGGAACAGGGCCGCCACTTCGGCCGGGGTAAGCAGAGGCTCGATAGCGGGAGCGGTGACGGCAGAGTCGCCGGGGGCGATGATTTGGATGCCTTCCATGAAGATCTCCTGACAGGCGTCGGGCAATGAGGACGGTGCGCGGAACGGTGACGGGACGAGGAGTGTCGGTGATCTGACGGGCGTGAGGTGAGGCGGGTTGTCCCGGGGGCGAATGGGGTCAGTGGCGGACGCGGTGCAGGATGCCGGTGTGTACGGCCAGCGCTGCGGCCAGCCGCTCCGGGGTGGTGCGTCCCACCGAGCCCCGTGCTCCGGCGGCATGCTGGGCGGCGGTGATGCGTCCGAGGCGGTGGGCCCACCAGCGGGGCAGGCCTGGCAGGAAGATCTGCTCGTAGCGCCAGCCAGGGTAGATGCTGCCCAGCAGGCTGATCAGAGCGTTGTCGCGGTCGGTCATGGTCGGCTTTCTCGCCAGGTGGATTGGCCTTCTTACGGGGTAGGGGTGGTGCCCGGCCTGGATGGGGGTCCGGGCCGGGCACCAGGGTCTGCATCGGCTTGGGTGGGCAGGCGGGTGCAGACCCGCGCGGTTTCCGCTTCCCCGGTGCGCTTCGGGAACCGCACGAGGGTGTGCGACCCGGGCCCCTCCTCCCGGATCGCACGTTCAAGGGGTACGGCCTGCCGCAGGTGCGCGCGATGCCGTACCGGATGAGGTCAGGACCGCAGGAAGGTCCGGAGGACGCCCGGCAGCGGCTCGGAGGCAGACAGCGCGGCCAGGATCTCGGCCTGGGCGGCCAGTTTCCCTTCCAGCCGTTCGGCCGAGTCCGCCCTGATCAGGAGCCTGATGCCCGCCATGATCTCCTGTCTGTCGGGAAAGGTACGACGGTAGGCGCTCCAGGCGCCGGTCTCCGAGTTGTGGAAGATCAGCCAGCCGGGGTGGGCCTGTTGCACCGTGTCGCATCGTTGATGTGCGACACCCGAGTCCGAAGTGGGGATCATGCGGTCCTCCGGTAGGGGTGCTGTGGTGCGAAGGCCTGCTGCGGGAGCGCGGCACGCCCCAGAGCGGCGATGCCGCCGTACCCGGCCGAAGACAGAGACGAGGGCGTGGCCGGGGACGGAGACGACGTGGACACGAGCAGGGACTGCCAGGTGAGGGCCGTCTCCTTCTCGCGCATCTGTCCTTCCAGCCCTGCGGCGGTGTCGTCCTCGACGATCACCGGCTCGGGCGTGGGCCAGGTGGCGATGGCGTAGAAGCGGCGCCGTCCCAGGCTGTAGAGAACCGCCCAGTCAGGACGGGAACGTTCCAAGCATTTGACCTCAGCGCGGGCCGGGCCGTCCCACAGACGGCGGTGCACGCTGGTACGGGGCTGCCCGGCGCGGTGGCGCCCCGGCGAACGGGACAGGCGCCGGATCACGAGATCACCTGCCGGGCGATCTCCTCCTGCCGCTCCACCGCCGCCTGCACCTCGGGGAAGGTGTCGGCGTCCACGGCAGGGTCGGCTCCGGCCTGCATCGCCGCGATGGGGAAGGGGGTCTGGCGGATGGCCCAGAACCGCCCGGCGTCGCTGATGATCAGCCGCCAGCCGGGAATCGCCTGGTTCTTCGGGATGGACCTGGCATTCTCCATGGATCTGACCTTCCTCCGATCAAGGGCTCGACCGACATCGCGGACATCCGGCCGGACCTGGCTTATGGGGTGAGCGGGAAGAGCACGCGACATGCCGTCCGGCGCGGACGGCCGTGACCTGGGGATGGTGGTCCTGGTCGAACCGGGGCCACGAGAGGGAGACGCGCGGTCGCGGACGGGACGGGAACCGCCGATGCGTGAGATGCCGGGACGAGACGGTTCGAGGGGCCGGGAGCGCGGATGGGGGGAGGGTCGCTTCGTCCGCCTGGAGGGCGACGACCGTAGCGGCGGTGTGGTCGGGATCGGTACGGCCGTGGCGGGCGGGCGCGGAGGCGACTCGATCCGGAAGGGTGCTTTCGGGGGTGTGGGCTGAGCGGTCTCCAGGACGGGCGGCGTCTCCGGGACGAGAGGGGATGCCCGTACGGCGGGCGGTTCGGGTCGACGCTGGGCGGGCACCAGCGGGATCACCTCGACGGGAGCCGTTTCGGCGGGCGCTTCGATAGGGGGAAGGGCGTACCTTCCGGTGCGGCGCCGTTCCTGAAGCCGCGCTGCCATCAGCGTGCCGTCCGGCTGGACGTAGTCGTGATCGGTCCGGCGACCGGGACAGCCGTGCGCGTAGGGGGCGTGCCCACATAAAGCACACCCCATGGGCATCGGTGCGGCATCGGTGAAGCAGCCGCACCCGTCTCTCATCGTCGGCCGGTCAAGGACCGGAGCACTAGGGTTAGGCATCGGTCAGGAGAGCCTTCCTGATCAAGGACCCGTTGTCGGTGTAGGAGACCGGCAGCGGGTCTGCTTTTAGGTTTCTGCAGTCTGATGCAGTGTGCTGCACCAGACTGCATCAGGAGCGAACTAACGGGGGTAAACTGCACCCGTCTACGGTGCCGCTCATGAGTCAGGATTGGGAGTGGGATCAAGATCAGACGATCTGGAAGCAGTTGTATGAAGTCCTGCGGAAGCGGATAGAGACCGGTGTTTATCCATCCCGGTCGCCGGTGCCAAGCCTTGATCGGCTTCAGCAGGAATTCGGCGTTGCGCGGGTGACCGTCCAGAAGGTGATGCGCATTCTTAAGAGCGAAGGGATGATCAAGACGATCGTCGGCAAGGGAACCTTTGTAAGACCTCCGGAGGAATGGGGGCAAAGCTTGGATTAATAGGGCATGGTGGCACTGCTCCCGGGACCTTGTGGATAGTCGTTCAATGCCCGGCTGGGAACGATGCTTACCCCACTCATCATGGTCGTGCATACTGCACATGCGCAAGCGGTATGCACAGAGATTTTTACGAGGGGTAGCGACAGAATGACGCTATGCCAATGAAGTCCCCCACCGTGCGCCATCGCCGACTGGGTCGTGAACTGCGGCGACTGCGCGAGACCGCAGGCCTCAGCGTGGATACTGTCGCTGTTCACCTCGGCTGGTCGCAAAGCAAGGTAAACCGCATCGAAAACGCCCGTATCAACGTCTCCGGCGCTGACGTTGCCAATGCTTGCGACTTGTACGGTACAGACTCCTCGACCAAAGCTGGCCTGATCCAGCTCGCCAAAGACGCCAGCCAGCGCGGTTGGTGGACCGCCTACAGTGATGTCTTCACTGGATCCTTCATCGGGCTCGAAGCTGAGGCGTCGGAGATCCGCATTTGGCAACCGCTCCTCATCCCGGGCTTGCTTCAAACGGAAAGGTATACGCGGGAACTTTTTCGTGCAGGGCGCCCAGATCTCAGCGAGTCAGACGTAGACCGCCATGTCGCTGCTCGGATGGCAAGGAAGATCGCATTGGTCACCCCGCCTGTACTGCATGTGGTGATCGACGAAACCGTCCTACAACCGATCGGGCATCCCGGAGTCATGGCCGAGCAGATCGAGACACTCTTCGGGCTTGCTGACCATGAACTCATCACGCTTCAGATCCTTCCGCGCCGGGTGGGCTTGCATCGCGGGTTGGAAGGAGCCTTCTCTGTCATGTCGTTCAGCGAGCCAGCCGACCCTGATGTCGGATACGTCGAGAGCCCCGCAGGCGATATCTACGTAGAAGCGCCAGGACAGGTGAAGCTGCTTATGCTGACGTTTGAGCGCCTCGCTGGCGCGGCCTTGTCCCCCGAAGAGTCCGCGGCTTTCCTCGCCGCGGCAAGGAGTGACCATGTTTGATTCCCCTGCCTTGGCTACGGCCTGCTGGCGTAAGTCCAGCCTCAGCGGCACCGGTAACGACTGTGTCGAGGTGGCTACCAATCTTCCTGGCCTCGTCGCCATCCGCGACAGCAAGGATCCCTCTGGTCCGGCTTTGGCCTTTTCTCCGGCTGCTTGGAGCGACTTCCTGGTGGGTATCCGTACCGGGAGCCTCTGACAGAGATGGGTGCCGCGCGGCCCTCATCTAAGGGGCGCGCGACACCGAAAGGGGCAGCCGTGCCCGACTCCCTCGCCTCGTCCACGGCTCACTGGCGCAAGTCCAGCTTCAGCGATGGCGGAAACGGCTGTGTAGAGGTTGCGAGGAACCTTCCCGGCTTTGTCGCCGTTCGCGACAGCAAGGATCCCAGGGGTCAGTCTTGACATTCACCTCGGCTGCCTGGGGTGACTTCCTCGCAGGGGTCCATTGCGGAGACTTCCAGGGGTGATAGCCCCGCGTGCGCGGGGAGCAGGAAGGCGAGTTCGAGCAGTGGAATCCTGAGACGGGGCCATCACCGCGTGCGCGGGGAGCAGTCCTTCTTGAGTACACCGATCCGGCCGACGACGGGACCATCCCCGCGTGCGTGGGGAGCAGGATGGCCGCCGGATCGGCACCGGGCAAACGAAGGGACCATCCCCGCGTGCGTGGGGAGCAGACTTGCTGACCTGCGGGTTTATCGGCTTGGCGGGCAAGAATTGAGCACTTTCGATGACTTGGACATTTCGGGCGCGCCGTCCGGTGTCTGTAGATGTGGATGTTAGGGACAGGGTAGTGGCTGGGGTGTCCTCGTTCTCTGGTCTGGAGAACCTTCTTGAGGCTTCGGATATGCGGCGAAGGTGGCTCTCGTAGCTTTGTGGCGTATATGAGAAAAATAAGCCTTTTGGCATTTGTGTTATTTGTCTGACTTTGGGGTCGTGGGGGCTGTGTTGGCGGAGGCGGTCGTTACTGGTCCACGGGGTGGGGGGTGGCTTATTGTCAAATGTTCTATGTGGAGGTAAGAAACTCCTGCCGAGAGTGAGGAGCCTCCCTCCTGGCCGGGTTGACTTTGAAGGAAGCGCCAAATTTTCGAGACGTGTTCGGTAAACGTGGGTTTAATGGCTCCCATGTCGAACGGGCGGTCGAACAAGCGGTTCACCGAGGGGCTGTCGAAGGCGGCCCGTGCGGTCTGGGCCAAGCATGATCGCGAGACCGGTGACTGGCTTCCTCTGTGGCGGCACATGGCCGACAGCGGTGCCGTCGCCGGGTTGTTGTGGGATCGCTGGCTTCCCGCGCAGGTTCGAAGGTTGATCGCCGAGGCGCTTCCCGAGGGCGAGGACGACGCGCGCAGGCTGGCGGTCTGGCTGGCGACCACGCACGACATCGGCAAGGTCACCCCCGCCTTCGCCTGCCAGGTGGAGTCGCTCGCCGACGTCATGCGGGAGGCCGGGCTGGAGATGCCCTCGCGTGAGCGGATGACCGACCGCAAGCTCGCCCCGCACGGCCTGGCCGGGCTGGTGCTGCTCCGGGAGTGGTTGATCGAGCGGTACAGCTGGGCGAAGAGCTCGACCCTGCCGTTCGGGATCGTCGCGGGAGGTCACCACGGGATCCCGCCCACCAGCTCGGACATCAAGGAACTGGCCGACCGTTCCGAGTTGCTGCGCACCTCGGGGCGCGAGGAGCTGTGGCGGAGCGTGCAGTGGGAGATCCTCGACCGGTGTGCACAGGTGTGCGAGGTGGAGGACCGGCTGGCCGTGTGGCGGGAGGTCAGGCTTCCGCAGCCCGCGCAGGTGCTGCTGACCGGTTTGGTCATCGTGGCCGACTGGATCGCCAGCAACTCCGACCTGTTCCCCTACTTTCCCGAGGCGACCCGGCAGGGTGATGAGGAGCGGGTCGAGGCGGCGTGGCGGGGGCTGGACCTGCCGGAGCCGTGGCGGGCGACAGAGCCCGAGGGGGAGGCGGCCGACCTCTTCGCCTCCCGGTTCCGGCTTCCCGACGGGGCGCGGATCCGTCCCGTTCAGGAGCGGGCCGTACGGCTGGCGCGCGAGATGGACGTCCCCGGTCTGATGGTGATCGAGGCGCCGATGGGGGAGGGAAAGACCGAGGTCGCGCTGGCGGTCGCCGAGGTCTTCGGTGCTCGTTCCGGTGCGGGGGGCTGTTTCGTCGCGCTGCCCACGATGGCCACGGGCAGTGCGATGTTCCCCCGGATGCTCGACTGGCTGTGCCGTCTTCCCGCCGAGGGGTTCGGCGACGGACCGCGTTCGGTGCTGCTGGCGCACTCCAAGGCGGCGCTGAACGACGCCTACGCCGAGCTGATGCGGGCCGGCCGCCGAGGGATGCGCGGCATCGAGCAGGACGGCGACGAGCGACGGCGAGGGGCACACCCGACCGAGCTGGTCGCGCACCGGTGGCTGCGGGGCAGCAAGAAGGGGATGCTGGCGTCGTTCGTCACAGGGACGATCGACCAGTTGCTCTTCATGGGGTTGAAGAGCCGTCACCTGGCGCTGCGTCACCTGGCTCTGGCGGGCAAGGTCGTGGTGATCGACGAGGCGCACGCCTACGACGCCTATATGAATTCCTACCTCGACCGGGTGCTGTCGTGGTTGGGTGCTTACCGGGTGCCGGTGGTCGTGCTGTCGGCGACGCTTCCGGCCGCGCGGCGGCGCGAGTTGGCCGAGGCGTACGCCGGGGTGACCGAGGGCGGCGAGGGCTTTGCGAAGCTGGAGGCCGCTGAGGGCTATCCGTTGCTGACGATGGTCCAGCCAGGTGGTGAGCCCGTGTGCGAAGCCGTACAGGCGTCGGGCCGGAAGACCGACGTGTGGCTCGAAGGGCTGGGCGACGGCTTGGAGGAACTGGGCGACCGGCTCGCCGACGAGCTGGCCGAGGGCGGCTGTGCGCTGGTGGTGCGCAACACCGTTGGCCGGGTGCTGGAGGCCGCCGCGTATTTGCGGGAGCGGTTCGGCGAGAAGGACGTCACTGTGGCGCACGCTCAGTTTCTTGACCTCGACCGGGCTGCCAAGGACGCCGACTTGCTGGACCGGTTCGGCCCGCCGGAACGGAGCGCGGGCTGCCGCCCCACCGGTCGGCACATCGTGGTGGCCAGCCAGGTCGCTGAGCAGTCCCTCGACATTGACTTCGACCTCCTGGTGTCCGATATATGTCCGATTGACCTGTTATTGCAGCGTATGGGGCGCCTGCACCGGCACTCACGCGGCGAGGGGCAGAGTGACCGTCCCGAGCCGTTGCGTATGGCCCGCTGCCTGCTGACCGGCGCGGACTGGGAGACGACACCGGTCGAGCCGGTGAGTGGCTCCCGGACCGTCTACGGCGCACACGTGTTGCTGAGATCGGCCGCCGTGCTTGAGCCGTACCTCGCCGGGACGGCGAAGACGGGGCACGTGGTACGGCTGCCGCAGGACATCAGCCCGCTCGTGCAGAAGGTGTACGGCTCCGAACAGGTCGGCCCGGACACCTGGCAGGAGGCCATGACCCGGGCTTGCGAGGACCACGACCTGCGCCGGAAGGAACAGCACCGCAAGGCGCAGGACTTCCAGATCGGCGAGGTCGGCAGAGCGGGGCGCTCACTGCTCGGCTGGGTCGAGGCGGGGGTCGGTGACGCCGACGAGTCTCCCGGAGGACGGGCGCAGGTCAGGGACGGTGTCGACTCCCTGGAGGTGCTGGTGGTCCAGCGACTGGCCGACGGGTCCCTGGTCACGGTGCCGTGGTTGAGTGAGGGGCGCGGCGGCCTCGAACTTCCGGTGGACACGGCGCCCGAGCCGAGGCTCGCCCGGGTCGTGGCCTCGTGCGGGCTGCGACTGCCGTACCACTTCTCATTCCCCGGGACGATCGATCAGGCCATCAGGGAGCTGGAGGCCGAGTACGTTCCGGCGTGGCAGTCGAAGGAGAGCCCCTGGCTGGCCGGAGAGCTGATCCTCGTGCTCGACGAGGAATGTCGGACCCGACTGGCAGGCTACGGCCTGCACTACACCCCTGACGACGGCCTGAAGGTGTCGCGTGCCGAATGACCCATCCTTTGACCTGACCCGTGAGCAGTGGCTGCCGGTACGGCGTCGCGACGGCGGTGCGGACAAGTTGTCCCTGCGGGACGTCTTCGCCCAGGCTCACGAGCTGCGGCGGCTCGTCGGGGACGTGCCGACCCAGGAGTTCGCGCTGCTGCGGCTGTTGCTGGCGATCCTGCACGACGCGGTCGACGGGCCGCGCGAGATCGAAGATTGGCAGGAGCTGTGGGACAAGGGGCTGCCCGCCGACCGTGTCACGGACTACCTGGACGAGCACCGTGAGCGCTTCGACCTGCTGCACCCGCGGCAGCCGTTCTTCCAGACGGCCGGGCTGAGCGCCATGTCGGGCGAGGTCGGCTCGCTGGACCGGCTGGTCGCCGACGTCCCCAACGGCAGGCCCTTCTTCACCATGCGGGCCAGGGGCGTCGACCGGCTCGGCTTCGACGAGGCCGCCCGCTGGCTGGTGCACGCCCACGCCTTCGACACCTCCGGCATCAAGACCGGCGTCAAGGGCGACGACAGGGTCAAGGGCGGCAAGGCGTATCCATTGGGGGTCGCCTGGGCGGGCACCCTCGGCGGAGTCCTGGCCGAGGGGGACACGCTCGCCGAGACGCTACTGCTCAACCTGGTCGCCTTCGACACCCCCAACCTGCGGATCGATCCTCGCCGTGACCTGCCCACCTGGCGACGTGACCCGGTGGAGCCGGGACAGGCGAAGCCCGGGGAGCTGAGCACTCGCCCAGCGGGGGTGCGTGACCTGTATACCTGGCAGTCCAGGCGGGTACGGCTCGCCTTCGACGCCGACGGCGTGCACGGTGTCGTGCTGACGTACGGCGATCCGCTCGCCCCGCACAACATGCATGCCCACGAGCCGATGACGGGCTGGCGACGCAGCCCGGCGCAGGAGAAGAAACTGAGCCTGGCGCAGGTGTACCTCCCGCGCGAGCACGACCCCGCCCGCAGCGTGTGGCGTGGGCTGGGCGCGCTGATCGCCGGTCGCGCAGAGGGAGGCGAGCAGCGGAGTGAGGCGGCGGCCGTCGTCCGGCCGCGCATCCTCGACTGGGTGGCCCGTCTCACCGTCGAGAGTGACATGCCCACGGACTTCCTGATCCGGGCCCGATTGTTCGGCGTGGTGTATGGCACCCAGCAGTCCGTCATCGACGAGATCGTCGACGACGCCGTGGCGATGCGGGTCATCCTGCTGAAGGAGAACGACAGACGTCTCGGCCAGACCGCGATCGACGCGGTGTCCGACGCGGAGAAGGCCGTGACCGTGCTGGGCGACCTGGCCGCCGATCTCGCGCGGGCGTCCGGAGCCGACGCCGAGGCCCCCAAGGCGGCGGCCAGGGACCTCGGGTTTGCCACCCTGGACGGCCCGTTCCGTGACTGGCTCGCCGCGCTCGGCTCCGAGGGCGCCTCCGCAGATCCCAGGGCGCTCTGGCAGGACGAGGCACGACGGTGCGTCGGGAGGCTGGGCGGGGAACTGGTCGGTTCGGCGGGGGCGGAGGCCTGGCAGGGACGCGTCGAGACCTGGAAGGGCAAGCAGGTCTGGTTGAACGCCTCACTGGCCGACCTGCTGTTCCGTGCCCGGTTGCGTAAGGCGTTGCCCGGCACGGGCCGCCCTCGCCGGGATTCGCCCGACGGAGACCCGCCGGGCGACGACCTCCCGGACATCGGCTCTCCGGACGACGTCGAGGATGGCGGTTTCGAGAACGGCGGCGGACCGCCGGATACGGAGAAATGACCATGACCACCCCAACTACCCGGCGGCCCGTGGCAGGGCTGGTCGGTGAGGTCGCCGGTGCCTACATCGGCGAGCTGCAGAAGGGCTACCTCAAGGATGAGAGCTGGGCCGTCGCCACCCTGGCCCGGCTCAGGCGCGGTGCGGGAAAGCTCCCGGCGGACGTGCCCGACCTGTGGGGCATGACCGGCACCGAGCGTCTGTACGACGAAGGGGAGTTGTCCGAGACCGAGGAGACGAGGGCCGAGGCCGCGCTCTTCCTCGCCGTCACCCTCTACGCGCTGCACCAGCAGTCACGCTCAGAGCAGGGCATGCACCGGCGCAGGGTCGAGCTGGGCGCCGCTGTACGGAGGCTGATGCCGCCCGGTGACCTCGACGAGCCGATCCGGTGCCACTTCGTGCGGGCCGGTTCCGCAGAGACGCGCGAGGCACTGGCCGACCGGCTGCGCCAGCTCGTCTCACTGCTGCGCAGGGAGTCGATCCCACTCGACTACGCCCTGCTGGCCGAGCAGCTCTACCTGGCTCAGACCCCTGAGGGGATGCGCCGGGTCCGCGAGAGGTGGGGGCGCAGCTTCCACGCATACCGTTCCGACGACTCCGGCGACGCCGGTTCCACAGACAAGGACGTCTGATGACCCGCACCATCCTCGATTTCCACGTGCTGCAGACCGTTCCGCCGAGCTGCCTGAACCGCGACGACACCGGCACCCCCAAGACGGGGGTTTACGGCGGGGTGCGCCGCGCCCGGGTCTCCAGCCAGGCGTGGAAGCGCGCGACCCGGCGCGAGTTCCATGACCTGCTCGACCCCGCCGAGTTGGGGGTGCGTACCCGCAGGGTGGCTGAGCTGCTGGCCGGGCGGATCGCGCGACTTGATGGGACGATCGGGCAGGCCGAGGCGTGGACCTTGGCCGCACAGACGGTCCAGCTCGCCACCGGCACCAAGGTCGAGGTCCCCAAGCGCAAGAGCAAAGAGGGCAAGGAGGACAAGCCCGAGACCGAGGCCGCGCCGGAGTCGAAGTATCTGCTGTTCCTCAGCGCCCACCAGCTCGACGGACTGGCCGAGATCGCGGTCAAGGGGTACGGGGCCGGCAAGGACTACTTCAAGGACAAGGCGACGAGAGAGCTGGCCAGGCAGCTCGCGGGTGGCAGGCACTCGGTCGACATCGCGCTGTTCGGCCGGATGGTCGCCGACGGCGCCGAGATCAACGTCGATGCCGCCGCGCAGGTCGCGCACGCCATCAGCGTGCACCGGGTGGACAACGAGTCCGATTACTACACGGCGGTCGACGACTACAAGGAGCGGGAGGACGACGACGCGGGCGCGGGCATGATCGGCACCGTGGAGTTCAACTCCGCAACCCTCTACCGCTACGCCGCCGTCGACGTGGACCTGCTGCGCCGCAACCTCGGTGAGGGGCTGAGGGAGGACGAGCCGGTCACCGAACCCGTGCGACGGGCCGTCGAGGCGTTCACCCGGTGCTTCCTGACCTCAATGCCCACCGGGAAGATCAACACCTTCGCCAACCACACACTGCCGGACGCGGTGCTGGTGAAGGTCCGTTCCAGCAGGCCGATCAGTTTTGTCGGCGCGTTCGAGGAGCCGTGCCGTACCGATCCGGAGGTCGGCGGATATCTCCGGCAGACATCGCGGGCACTGGCCTCCTACATTCCCCAGGTCGAGAGGGCCTACGGTGTCGCGGACGACACCCCCGCATGGCTGCTGCGGATCGGCGGGAACACTGAGGCACTGTCCGGCCTCGCCGAGGAGCTGCCCCTCGACGAGCTGGTCGCGGCGGTCGGCTCGGAGGTCGTCAGGCGACAGGGTGGGGCATGAGCGTCCTGCTGATGCAGCTCGCCGGTCCGTTGCAGTCGTGGGGGGCGTCCTCGCGCTTCGCCCGCCGTACGACCGAGGCGGTGCCGACCAAGAGCGGCGTCATCGGGCTGCTGGCCGCCGCCCAGGGGCGCCTGCGAACCGACGACATCGCCGACCTGGCCGCGCTGCGCTTCGGGGTGCGCGTCGACCAGCGCGGCACCCTCCTGCGCGACTTCCACACCGCGCACCACTTCGCGGGGGGTGAGGCCATGCCGGTCTCCGAGCGCTTCTACCTCGCCGACGCGGTCTTCGTCGCGGGCGTCGAAGGCGAGGCCGGACTCATCGGCATGCTGCACCGGGCATTGCGGGAACCCGTCTTCCTGCCCTACCTCGGACGCCGCTCCTGTCCGCCGTCGCGGCGGCTGGATCTCGATGTCCATCCCGGCCTCCCCTTGGAGCAGGCGCTGGAGGACGAGAAGTGGCGGGCCGCGCCGTGGTACCAGCGCCGGTACCGCCAGGCCAGCGTCAAGTTGGAGATTTTCGTCGAGGGGACCGAGGAGGACGGCCGGGCGGACACCCTGCGCGACCAGCCGCTCAGCTTCGACCCGCTGCACCGCCGGTACGCCTTGCGCGGCGTCCGTCACCTGCCGTCGGTGTCCGTACCCAACCCCACCGCGCGGACCGGCCACGACCCGATGTCCGCGCTGGAGAGCGTCTGATGTATCTGACCAGGTTCCGCGTCAACACCGCCAGGACCGGCGCTCGTAGGCTGCTGTCGTCGCCGCAGCGCCTGCACGCTGCGGTGATGTCCTCTTTCGCGGAGATTCCATTGCCCGGTGGAGACGGGCCAAGGGTGCTGTGGCGGCTCGACCGCGACAGCGCCGCCGAGACCTTTCTCTACGTCGTCAGCGTCGCCGAGCCCGACCTCACCCACCTGGTCGAGCAGGCCGGCTGGCCCCAGACCGGCCGCTGGGACACCCGCGACTACGGTCCTTTTCTGTCCCGGCTGGCCAAGGGCGACCTGTGGGCCTTCCGGCTCACCGCCAACCCTGTCCACAGCATCCGCCGTACGGCCGGGGAGCCGACCAAGGTCACCGCGCACGTCGGGCCGCGTCACCAGTCGGGCTGGCTGTTGCGACGCCAGGAGGAGGCCGGATTCCGAGTGGTCGAGAGGCCTCAGGAACGGCGGCTTCTCCCAGAGGGAGACCGATACGCCCTGACACCGAAGGGGGATCGGTACGAGTTGGCCGTCCGTGACCAGCGTCAGCTGTCCTTTCACAAAGCCGGGCAGCGGCAGTTGGTCACCCTGACCGCCGTCACCTTCGATGGGTGGCTGGAGGTGACCGACCCGGACGCGCTCCGCCGCATGTTGACCCACGGGCTCGGCAGGGGCAAGGCGTACGGCTGCGGTCTGATGACACTGGCGGTGGTGTGACGGATGACCACCGTAGGCAGACGTGGTGCGTCCTCGCCGCGTGAGCTCACCCGGATGGGGGACCGGCTCTCGTTCGTCTACCTTGAGCGGTGCGTTCTGCACCGCGAGGACAACGCCCTCACCGCCGAGGACGCCGAGGGCGTCACCCACATCCCGTCCGCGACGATCGGCACGCTTCTGCTCGGCCCCGGAACCCGTGTCACCCACCAGGCGATGAGCGTGCTGGGCGACAGCGGGGCAGGCGTGGTGTGGGTGGGGGAGCAGGGGGTGCGTTTCTACTCGGGTGGCAGGTCACTGAGCCGTTCCTCCGCTCTGGTCGAAGCGCAGGCGGCCAGATGGGCCAACCGCCGTACCAGGCTCGAAGTCGCTCGTGAGATGTACCGGATGCGCTTCCCGAATGAGGATCCGGCCGGTCTCACCCGGCACGAGCTTCTCGGCAGGGAGGGGCGCAGGGTCAAGGAGTGTTACCGGAGGGAGGCCGCGAGGGCGGGCGTTCCCTGGAACGGCAGGGTGTATGTTCCCGGAGACTTCGACTCCGGGGACCCCGTCAACCGGGCGGTCACCGCCGCCGCCCAGTGCATGTACGGCATAGCCCAGACCGCCGTCTCAGCTCTCGGTTGCGCTCCCGGACTCGGCTTCATCGTGTGAACGACATCAAGCATCTCGTTCTGTTAGGTGAGGCGGAAGATCCTCCTGTCGAGGACGACATCGACCGGGTGACTCTCCAGAGTGACCACGGAGCCGAGGTGGAGTCGGGCCGTAATTATGACGACGGAGTGATCTGGTGACCGTCATCGTGCTCACCCGCTGTCCTGCGGGCTTGCGCGGGTTCCTGACCCGCTGGCTGATGGAGATCTCTCCCGGTGTCTTCATCGGAGGCCCGTCGAGGCGGATCCGGGAAGCGCTGTGGGCGGAGGTGGCACAGTATGCGGATACCGGGCGTGCACTTCTGGCCTACACCACCGACAACGAGCAAGGATTCGCCTTCGCGACATACGATCACAAATGGCACCCGATCGATCATGAGGGTCTTATTCTGATCCGTCGCCCGAAGCAGCAGCCCGCAATCGCTTCGACCGCCGACGGAGCCCCTCAAGGCTGGAGCAAGGCCTCCAAACGCCGCCGCTACGGACAACGCTGATCGCCGTTACCGCATATCAGTCCCTCGTCACCCGTCATCGAAAGCGAGACTCCAAGATTGTCCGAAATGCCCGAGTCTGCAGAAGTGCTAAAAATCCGCGCTGCTCCACTGTGAACGTGCAGGTCAGCGAGTATGCTCCCCGCGCACGCGGGGATGGTCCCGGTGCCAGACGGTCCGGGATCAGGTCGCCCAGATGCTCCCCGCGCACGCGGGGATGGTCCCGTGGTGGGGCCGGTGTGTCCGGTCAGGGGGCCATGCTCCCCGCGCACGCGGGGATGGTCCCGGGTCAGGAGGTGGCGGGGAGTTCGACGGTCATGGTGAGGCCGCCCTCCTCGCGGGGGCGGGCGGTGACCGTGCCGCCGTGGGCGTCGGCGATGGCGCGGACGATGGACAGGCCCAGGCCGCTGCCGCGTTCGGAGCGCAGGCGGTCGCCGTGCAGCCTGCGGAAGGGTTCGAAGATCGTTTCGATCTCGTACGGCGGGACCTGGAGCCCGGTGTTCGCCACGACCAGCTCGGCCACGTCCGTGCGCTGCCGGGTGGTCACCCACACCTCGCCACCGGCCTGGTTGTGCCGGATCGCGTTCTCGACGAGGTTCTGCACGAGCCGTTCCAGCAGCACGGGGTCCCCGGCCGTCGGAGCCGCGTCCAGTAGCCGGTGCAGGATCACCCGGTGTTCCTTCGCCTCCGCGCTCGCCTGGTCGAGGACGTGTTCCACCACGTCCGTCAGGTCGAAGGGGCGCCGGTCGAGGACGGCCTGCTCGCCCTCGGCGAGGGCGAGCAGGCCGTCGATCAGCCGTTCGTGCCGGGTGTTGACCAGCAGCAGGGACTCGCCGAGCTGTCTGACGTCCTCGGTCGCGTCGTGCCGTCTGACCGCCACGTCCACGAGTGTCCGGTTGATGGTGAGCGGGGTGCGCAGCTCGTGTGAGGCGTTGGCGACGAAGCGGCGCTGGCCGTCGAAGGCGCGGGCGAGGCGGGCGAGCATGACATCGAAGACGTCGGCCAGCTCGGCGACCTCGTCACGCGGCCCGGTGTAGGCGATGCGTTCGGTGAGGTTGTGGCTCTGGGCGACCCGTCTGGCGGTCTCCGTCACCTGCCGGATCGGGCGCAACGCCCAGTCACCCGCCCACCAGCCGAACCAGACGGCTCCCGCGCTGGTGACGACGAGCCCGAGGCCTCCCACGGTGAGCAGCGTGCTCAGCGTGTCGCGCTGGTAGATCCGTCTCACCTGGTCCACCCGCTTGACGGCCACGTAGTACTCGGAGGTGTTCGGCGCGTAGACCCCGTTGGACATGGTGATGTACTCGGGCCTTCCCAGCCCGTCGCGGGGTTCCAGACTGTTGCGCACCAGGAAGTAGGCACTCCAGAGCAACAGGGCTCCGACAACGAAGAACACTCCGCCGCAGGTCAGTGCGAGCCGCATTCTGGCGGTGGGTTTCATTGGATGCGATACCCCACTCCGGGAACGGTCTCGATGACGGGAGGGTCGCCCAGCTTGCGGCGCAGCTTCATCATCGTCATCCGCACGGTGTTGGTGAACGGGTCGATGTGCTCGTCCCACACCTTCTCCAGCAGGTCTTCGGCGGAGACGACCGCGCCGTCCGCCCGCAGTAGCTCGGCGAGCACGCCGAACTCCTTGCGGGCCAGCGGGACGTACCGGCCGTCGCGGTAGACCTGCCGGTGGGCGCGGTCGAGCCGTAGGCCCGCCCGCTCCAGCATCGGCGGGTCGGCGGGCCTGGCCCGGCGGCCCAGCGCGTGCACGCGGGCGACGAGTTCCTCGAAGGCGAACGGCTTGGGCAGGTAGTCGTCCGCGCCGAGGGACAGTCCCGAGACGCGGGCGCGGACGTCGGCCGCCGCGGTCAGCATCAGGATCCTGACGAGGGCGCCGGAGTCGACCACGGCCTTGCAGACGTCGTCGCCGTGGACGAGAGGCAGGTCGCGGTCCAGGATCAGCACGTCGTAGTCGTGGATGGCGAGCCGTTCGAGTGCCGCGTCGCCGTCGTAGGCGATGTCGACGGCCAGCGCCTCGGCGCGCAGGCCCTCCGCGATCGAGTCCGCGAGCATGCGCTCGTCCTCGGCGATCAGAACGCGCAACGACTCTCCCCCTGAATCCCCGGCGTAGATGAAATGCGCATTCCGCTGGAATGCGCATTCCGCCCAGGGTGCCGTAACGCATATAACCCGGGCATAACCAGATTCGGTGACGCCCAGGTTATCGATCATCGGCTCTACTCCACCACCGGCGAGGGCAACCGTCCCGCGCCGGAACAGGAGAGTGATCGATGCCGCGTCTGGAATCCGTTGCCCCGCCTGCCGCGCCGGAGGCGCCCGGACCTTCCGCCCCGCCGGGGACGCCCGGATCTCCCGCTCCGCTGGAGGCGCCTGAATCTTCCACCTTGTCCGGAGCGCTCGGGCCGTCCGCGGTACCGGAGACGCACGACCCTCCCGATCCGCCAGAGACGCACGACCCTCCCGGTTCGCCGGGGAGGCACGGGCCTCCTGGTTCGCGGTGGTCGTACGGCCCGCCGCTCCGGGCCCTCTCGGGCCACTGGTTGTTCGTGCTGGTTCTCGCAGGCGCGGGGGCGCTGCGAGTGGTGACCATGCTCGGCTACCGGCCCGCCCAGCTCTACTGGTACGACTCCTTCAGCTATCTCGACACCGCCGTGCACATGAGGCCGTCCGAGCAGTTCCACCCGACCGGTTATCCCTTCCTGCTGTGGGCGCTGCGCCCCTTCCACAGCGTCGAGGTGATCGCGGGCGTCCAGCACGCCATGGGGCTTGGCATCGGGCTGATGATCTACGTGTCGCTGCGGCGCAGGTCACTTCCCGGGTGGGGGGCGGCTCTGGCCACGCTGCCCGTCCTGTTCGACCCGGCGTTCCTGAGGCTGGAGCACGCCGTCCTGTCGGACATGCAGCTCATCTTCCTGGTCGTCGCCGCGCTCACCGTCCTGCTCTGGCGTCGTGAGCCGTCGGCGGGGGCCGCCGTCTGCGCGGGCCTGTTGCTCGCGCTCGCCGGGCTCACCCGGACGGTCGCGGTTCCCCTGCTCGGCCTGTTCCTGCTGTATCTCCTGGTGCGCCGTACCGGCTGGCGGCCCGTGGTGGCACTCGCGCTGGCCGGGATCCTGCCGCTGGCGGCGTACGCGGGGTGGTACGCCGCGCACCGCGGCAGATTCGCGCTCAGCGGTTCCGACGGCGTGGCGCTGTGGGCGCGGACCATGACCTTCGCCGATTGCGCGGTGATCAAACCGCCTGGGGAGGAGGCCAAGCTGTGTCCGAACGGCACGGTCGTGGACGCGGCCTCCGAGTACGTCTGGGCCCCGGACGCGTCCCTCAACAAGCTGCCCGGCGGCCGGTTCTCGCACAACGACCTGGCTCGATCCTTCGCCCTGCGGGCCATCGTCGCCCAGCCGCTCGACTATCTGCGCGAGGTCGTCAAGGACACCTCTCTCACCTTCGCCTGGACCCCGGTCGCCCATCCGAAGCGGGTCAATCCGGCCCTCACCTTCCCGAGGGGGAGCTGGCCGCTGCCCGACTTTCCGCTGATCGACAAGGTCCGTCGTGAGTACGACCCGGGCATCCGCGGCCTGTACTCGGTCGAGCCGTACGCCGGGCTGCTGGCGGCCTACACATATCCCGCGTATCTGCACGGTCCGCTACTGGGCGTGGTCCTGCTGCTCGGCGGGCTCGGCGCGCTGTTACGGCGCCGCCTGGCCCTGCTGCCGTGGGCCGTCGCGGTGTTCCTCCTCGTCGCGCCGGTCGCCGTCCTCGACTTCGACCACCGTTACGTCCTGCCCGCGATCCCGGTCGCCTGCCTCGCCGCCGCCCTGGGCCTCGCGGGTTCCCGCGACGGGGCCTGACAGGAAACGACAGGGTCTGACCAGGAACGACGGGCCTGACAGGGAACGGGGCCTGACCGGAACAGGCCGTGCCTCACGGCCCCGTTCTCCTCCCGAACCGCGGCTCAGCGGATCGCCGGCGGTTTCGTGACGTCAGTGACGATGGAGAGCAAGGTTCCCGATACGGGTGGTAGCGGGCGGAAACCTCGATCCGTACACTATGACCACGACATAAGTAAATATCAGTAAATGTCACTGTAAAACGGGTGGAGCACCAGGACCAAAACCCCCCCTTAGGAGTCCTCTGTGACCATCAAACGAGCCGTGTCGTACGCCCTGGTCGGCACATTGACCGCCGGCCTCTCCATCGCCGCCGCCGCACCGTCGATCGCGGGATCGGCAGAGGCGGGCCGTGCCGCGTTCACCGTGACGAGCAGCGCCTTCCCCCCGGGCGGGGTGATCCCGAAGGTTCACGAGTGCACCAGCAGCGGCAACAACGACCCGCGCCAGAAGAACGAGTCCCCGCCGCTGACGTGGGCCGGTGCTCCGGCCTCTGCCCAGAGCTACGCGATCGTCATGCGCGATCTCGACAACAACAATCTCATCCACTGGGTGATCTACGACATCCCGGTGAACGTGACCTCACTGCCGCAGAACGTCGAGCACGCCTATCGGCCCTCGGTCCCCTCGGGAGCCAGGCAGGTCTACTACCGTGGAAGCGCCAGCCTCTACGGCTACCAGGGCCCCTGCTCGCCCACGACGGTGAACACGTACGAGTTCGTGGTCTACGCGCTCAACAAGGCGAAACTGTCCGAACTGACCACCAACTCATCGACGCAGACCGCGGCCAGGGCCATCGCCAACGCGTCGCTGGGATCGGCCAGGGTGTCCGGCGAGTCGTGAGGCGGGGCGAGACCTCGTCGGTATCGATGCGGGTCATGCCACGACGGGTTCCCGCGATGGTGTCCGAGGTGTCTCGCCCGTTCTGAAAATCTCGTTCCTTCCGGTGAAGGGGACACCTCGCATGCGCGGGGAGTCTCCCTTCACCGTTCACGGGCCTGACCACGCGGGGGCCGCGTGCCGTGGTGTCAGCGCTTGATGCCGATGCCGCCGTACATCGAGACCTCGTTGTCCTTCAGGGACCTCGCCTCGTCGTCCGGGTGCCAGTGGTGCACGGGGGTCGCGCCGGGGGGAACCAGTTCCAGGCCCTCGAAGAAGAGGTCGACCTCGGCCCTGGTGCGGGTCTTCGAGGCGATCCCGCGCTGGTTGAACGCCGCGACGGCCGACGTGACCCGTTCCGGGGCGCCGTCGATCGCGATGGTGGACAGGGCCAGGGCGCTGCCCGGCGCCAGGGGCCGCATGAGCTCGTCGACGATGTCGTGCGCCTCCTGCTCGTCGGCGATGAAGTGCAGGATGGCGATCAGGCAGAGGGCGACGGGCTTGCTCAGGTCGAGGGTTTCCTGCGTCTCGGCCGCGCTGAGGATGCCCTGCGGGTCACGGATGTCGGCGTCGATGTAAGTGGTCCTGCCCGTCGGCGTGCCGACGAGGAGGGCGCGGGCGTGTTGCAACACGATGGGGTCGTTATCGATGTAGACGATCCGCGCCTCGGGGTTGACCTCCTGCACGACCTCGTGGAGGTTCGGCGAGGTGGGCAGCCCGGTGCCGATGTCCAGGAACTGGCTGATGCCCTGCTCGGCGGCGAGGTAGCGGGCCACGCGGACCATGAAGTTCCGGTTCGCCCGCACCGACGTCGTCAGGTAGGGGGCGACGGCGATGACCTCTTCCGCGACCTTACGGTCGGCCGCGAAGTTGTCCTTGCCGCCCAGCATGTAGTCGTAGACCCGGGCCGAGTGGGCCTGGTTCGTGCGCAGGTCGACGGGCTTCGAGCTGTCAGGCGTCAGTCTGGACCAGTCCAAGTTTCCCGACAAGGATGATCCTCCGGTCTTCGGTTCGACATCGTTCATATAGCTATAAAGCTTGTCGATCATATGCCCACTTCGCCCAAATGGGGCCAGGCGGAGATTGCGGGATGAGAACATTTTAAGCTCGAAGGAAAGGGGTAACTTACCTGCTTCCTTCGCCGTACCGGAGTGCCGCACCGCCCGGGTGAGCCGGGCGGGCAATCTTGTCGCGGACCAGTTCGAATACCCTGCTCCGAGTGGGCGGACCCGCCGCCTGTCGCGCCGTGCGGGGCGGGGAGGAGTGCTCCGGCGTACGGCGTGGCGGGGCTCGGAACCCCGTCCGGCGAAGCATCACAATTCAGAAGACGCATTACGTGAGATGCCAATGTGACTCCAGCGATATGTTGTAATGCGTGGAAAAATTATTCACATTTCCGATGGGTGTGATCGGTCCGACGTGACGCCCTTCCCGGACTCTGGCCTGGTGGCCCGTTTTGATGGTATTTGTTCTGTTTATTCTTTTGGGGTCGCCGGTGTGCCCGCCGAGACCCGCAGGCGGAGGAGGCGGTGATGATGTGTGGGCGGACGTCCCCTGTTCCCCCTGCGGCGGCGTGTCCGAGATGGCGGTAAGGGTCAGCCGTAAAAAGGCTTTTAGCGGGTGGAATACGGTCATCCGGCACGAGGTTGGGGCGGCTATGACCACAACTTGGGTAGCGGCCTTCCGGTCCGCGGTGATCAGTCCGTCCGGGGAGATCTCCTTCAAGGAGTCGCGTTCCTTCGCCGACCAGACCCTGCGGCAGATCCTCCATCTCGACGGGGGCGGAGCGGCACTGCGGGTACGGCTCACCAACCGGTACGGCACGCGACCGCTGACCGTCGCCGCGGCCAGGGTGGCCGTGCGGAAGTCGGGCGGGGAGATCGTCGCGGAGACCGACACCGAACTCCGCTTCGGCGGGGAGACGGAGACGACGATCCCCGCGGGTGGCCAGATCGTGAGCGACCCCGTCGAACTGGCGGTCGGCGCGGGCACCGACCTGGTGCTGAGCCTGTACCTCCCTGAGGAGACGGGCCTGGCCACCTTCTCCCACCAGCCCGCGGAGACCGGTTACGTGACGGCGGGCAACGCCGTCTCCGACGTGGCGTTCCCCGAGGCCGAGGAGGTCGACTCGCGGTTCTACGTCACCGGGGTCGACGTGCTGGTCCCCGAGGGCACCACGGTCGCCGTCGCCTTCGGCGACTCCTGGTTCGAAGGGGTCGGCAGCACGTCCGGCACCAACCGGCGTTCCCCGAACCTGCTGAACCGGCGACTCAGTCGAGGCTGGGTGGTCAACCAGGGCATCGCGGGCAACCGCCTGCTCACCGACGAGGTCGGTGAGCGCGCTCTGGACAGGTTCGACCGCGACGTGCTTCAGGTGCCCGGCGTGAGCCACGTTCTGATCAACTTCGGTATCAACGACCTGGGTCTGCCCGGCATGGCGGGTCTGCCGCCCGCGACGGCCGACGACCTCATCGCCGGTTTCACCGAGCTCGCCCGCAGGAGCCACGAAGCCGGTCTCAGGATCCTGGCGGCGACGATCGGCCCGTTCGCCGACTCCATCTATCCCGGTATGGACTCGCCCGAGGTGCGGGAGATCCGGCGGACGGTCAACGAGTGGATCCGCACCGGCGGCGTCTTCGACGCCGTGTTCGACGTGGCGGCGGCCGTCGAGGACCCGGAGCGGCCCGACCACCTTCGCGCCGACTTCGACAGCGGCGACCACATGCACCTCAACGACGCGGGCGCCCAGGCGATGGCGGACACCGTGGACCTCGCCTCCCTCGCGCTGTAGCGAGCCCTCCCGTTTCCCGAAGGGCCGGACAGCCTGGTCCTTCGGAAACGGGGCACTGGACATGGAGGGAGAGAACGCTAGGTCGTTCTCTGGGAGATTCGGGTGGAATTCGGCTGACCGGCCCTTGTGGTGGACCGGGACGACCCACCTTGCAATTACGTATGGCGCGGATTGCGGTCTACCGTCCCTAAGGGCGCACTTGTATAATGCGGTGCAACATCGCCACGCTCTCGTTAGGTGGAGATGGATCGATATCACCGTACGTCGTGCGCTCCCCTGGATTGAATACTTCTTCCCGCACCTCTTATTCGCCGTTCGTGTTCATCCGCCGGTGAACCGAGACGATCGAAATCGGGGCCATGCGGGCTGCGGGCGGCGAACGCCTGCCTTCCGTGGTCGAGGGATCAGGCATATTTAGAGATGCCAACTTTGTCCACAATTGTCCCTACGCAAGTGTCCTTGTATTGCTTTCTTATGAAACTTCCCTCAAGGAGCAACCCATGTGGCGCCGGGTCCTCTCTTCGGCATGGCTCAGTGTCACGCTCCTGGTCCTGCTGCTCCTGTCGCTCTCGTTGCAGTTCTGGGGGCTCACGCTGGTCGGCACCCGTGTCGACCACGATTCGGCCGGAAGCTGGGGAGAGCTGGTATCGGGCGTTGCGTCGGCGGTCGCGGTGATCGTGGCGGTCGGCACCTTCGCCTCCGGCCAACGACGGCTGGAGCAGGAGCGGGAGGCCGTGCGCGTGGCCGAGCTGACACGCGTGTACTGCTGGCTCGAACCCCGGCTTGATCACGGCTCGCGGCGAGTGTGGGTTCTGCACTTCGAGAACCACACGTCAATGCCGATCTTCTCATGGCGGGTCGTGATCGAGAGCGAACCCGCGGTCGTCCTGAGCGGGGAGAAACAGGGGCCCGTGCGCCCCGGCGCGACCGACCTGCGGGTGCAGGCACTGGAGGGCAGGGGAGAGGAGACACAGCCAAGCCTCGCCTTCGAGTTCCACGACGCGAACGGCGGAAAGTGGCGACGTTCCGCCCACGGCATCGAGAAGTGTGAGAGGCAGGCCGGGGAATGAACGAGTCCGAGCGGTCCGGTGCCGACTGGCTGCTGCCCGCGGTCGGTGAGGGCCTGGGCCCTTCGGGGCAGCCGTCGCGCAGGACGCGAATCCTCCGGTCGTATCTCACCCGGCTGACGGCCCACGCCGACTGCCTCGAGTTCGGCGATCCGTCGGAGTTCCTGGCGACCCTGAACCTGGTGGGCTCGCGGAAGGCCAAACTCACCGACGTCTGGGTGATGCCGATGGTCTGCGCCCTCGCGCTCGGGGCCACCCGGCAGGGCGTCCAGTTCTCGGCCAATCCCGAAGTCCCCCTCGACCGGGTGCTGTTCGAGAGCAACGAGCCCACCCAGGTCATTCTGGGACGGGCGGGCTCGGGCAAGTCCACGGTCTGCCGATACGTCGCGGCCAGGCTGGCGACGGACATGCTGGAGGGGGACGTGAGCCGGGAAGTCATCCCGCTGCTCGTCCCCGCGCGCACGATCAACTTCCAGAGCTCCGCCGACCCGGTGACGTGCCTGGTGCACGCCGCGCTGAAGGAGATACCGGGGATATCCAGGTCGATGGAGACCGAGATGGCGAACATCCTGCTCACGGAGCTGGACCGTTGCCAGATCATCGTCGACGGGTTCGACGAGGTTCCTCCAGGCCGCCTCGACGACGCCGCCTCGGGCACCCTGAACCGGACGAAGCTCCATTCGGCGATCGTCGACTTCCAGGAGGCCCACCCGTCAGGGCGGGTTCTCCTCACCTCCCGTGACAGTGAATACCGGTCATCCACTGAAACCGTGCTGCCGACGGCCTTTCACTACGCCATCGGCACGTTCAGCCGCGAGCAGGTCGAGAAGTCGATCGAGCGCTGGCATCGAGCCGCGACCGCTTCCGCGGCGGCCCGGGGGGAGACGCTCCGCGACTGGGACGCGCGGGAGGCGTCCCTCCTGGAACTCGTCCGGTTCGATCCGGACCTCGGCAAGCTCGCCGAGGTTCCGCTTCTGCTCAATCTGATGCAGATCGTCTTCCGCCCCGAAGACGACTTCCCCAGGAACATCTCGGAGGTCGCCAGCAGGGCGATCCAGTTCCTCATGGTGAAGAATCCACGCAGCCGCAGGAACGGTGACCCGGAAACAGGAGGTGCGCTGCGAGGCGGGCGCGACGAGATCGTGATCGAGGCGCTCCGCCTTCTCGCCTACCGGATCACGCTGCGGGAGAACGCTGCGGGAGACCAGGCGTTCGCGCCCGGCGACATCTTCGACGCCCTCGACAGCGTGGTCGAAGGGCACCGGATGACGGGGCGCGTCGACCTCACCACCGCCCGGGTGGCCGAGCTCGTCGAGTACGTCGAGCGGGGACACGGCATCGTGATCCAGACCGGTCCGAGGCGCTACGAGTTCTCGCACAACGTCTTCCGCGAGGTCCTCACCGGGCAGCAGCTCGACCAGCTGGAGCCCGCCGAGCTGACGACGTTGCTGACCGACCCTCGATGGCTACTGCCCCTTCGCTACTGGGCGGGCTGGAAGGCGACCGGTACGCGCGAGGCCGCGACCTACGTGTCCTCCGTGGCCTCCGAGCTGGTGGAGTACGGGCGTTCCGCGCACGGCAGGGAACGGGCCATCGCGCTGCTGGCCGTCGGTGAGATGGTCATCGAACTGACGAGACCGGGGTCGGTGGTAGGCGGCTGGGCGTCGATCCGGCTGATGCAGACACTGATCGTCGGCTTGCTCGTCGACCTGCTGGAAGACCAGACCTTCGAGTTCCCGCTGCGCGTGCGCATCGGCGACGCGCTGGGCAGCCTGGGCGATCCCCGGGTCGAGGCCCTGGCCGCGGTCCCCGGCTCCTTCGTCGCCTCCCTCGTGCCCCTGACCCCGGCGGGACCGATCACCTTCGGAAGGCGGACTCCCCACCGCGTGACGCGGGAGAAGTACGCGAAGGTTCCCGCGAGTCCCCAGGTCGAGCGGCTCCTGCTGCCGTTCTCCGTCGGTCTGCTGCCGGTGACCAACCTCGAGTACGCCCGGTTCATCAGGGCCGGTGGATACCGGACGGCGTCCTATTGGACGTCGGGCGCAGGCCGTAACTGGATGAGGAACGATCCCGATTTCCTCGCCGAGCTGCGGACGCTGGTCGAGGAGGCCGCGGAGATCCACTTTCAGACGGAGATCCTCGCCGGGCGGATAACCCGGGAGGACCTGAGGGCCGTGGCGCATCGCCAGCTCCGCCGTTCCGCCCCTCTGTACTGGCACCATCCGCGCTTCAACCGCCCCAACCAGCCGGTCGTCGGCGTGAACTACTGGGAGGCGGAGGCGTACTGCGTCTGGCTCACCCGCTGGCTCGCGGACAACGGCTGCCTGCCCGAAGGGCACGCCATCCGGCTGCCGACGGAGTTCGAATGGGAGTTCGCGGCTCGCCGAGATGGGACGGGACCGTACCCCTGGGGGGTCGAACCGCCCTCGTCAGGCCCTCGGGCGCACACCATGGATCACCGGAACTCCGCCGTGGGACGCACGTGCGCGGTCGGCATCTTTCCCTGGGCCCGCTGGGCCGACGGTCCTTTGGACATCGTGGGAAACGTCTGGGAGTGGACCGGGTCCAGGCCCGATCTCTACACGCTGGAGAGCGTGACGGTCGACGCCGTGACGGACAGCATGAGCGATCGTGTCACCCGCGGCGGCTCCTGGCTCTCCCAGGAGCCCGAGTCCGGGGAGGTGACCTTCAGGACCTTCGATCCCCCTTTCAACGCCTACGAGGATCTCGGCATCCGGGTCATCCTCGCCAGGGCGAGGTAACGGCCGGTCGTTCCCCTGGCGCCCGTCACCTCAGGCTCTCCCACAGTTCGACGGCGTCGATGACGGAACCCCACGCCAGCGTCCAGCCGTGTGCGCCGTGACCGTAGTTGTGCACCACCGTCTTGCCCATGACCTCCTCGACCTCCAGCCGCACACCCGACCGGCGTAAGGGCCGGACCCCCGCGCGGACCTCCACGAGCCTGTCGAAGGAGACGGGGGCGGGGGGCACACCGACCAGTGAGAGGGCCGCCGGGAGGATCTCGGCGGAGAACTCGCTCAACCGGAGGTGGTGAGCCCGGCTCGGGACGCCCCGATGCTCACCCGCGATGAACAGTGAGCCCACATAGAGGTTGTGGGCGGTCGACAGGCCGATGAACTCCCCCACCCCGACGCCGAACTCGACACCGAGCGGCTCCAGCCTGGCCACCTGCCCGAAGACCGGCACGAGCTCGGGGTCGGGGAACACGGCCGCGCTGCCGAAGCCCATGCAGTTGAAAACGGACTCCGCGGGGAGCTCGGTGAGGCTCTTGGAGGTGATCCGCGCCCTGACGAACTCGACGCCGCGGCTCAGGACGCTCGTGAAGAGGTCGTTCAGAAAACCCAGCGTGTCGACGCACGGCAGCTTGAAACGCACATACTGCTGATGGCCGTGAAAGCCGGTATCCAGACTGACGACCTGTACCCCCTCCAGATTGACCTGCGGAAGCCATTCGATCGGGAAGGACCCCTCCAGGAGGCCGTCCCGGCAGAACTCGACGTGATCGACCACGGAGCAGTGAACACCCGCGGAGAAGGTGTGATACATCTCCAGAGACGACTCGGTCCACCGCATCCTGCGGGTGAACTCCTGCGACCCCGGCGCGAAGGGGAAGAACGGGAGGATGATGCTTCCCGCCGCCGCGGAGGTGGTCGACAGCGGAAAGGCGTCACTGACGATCGTGACCCGGTGCCCCCGGTCGCTCAGCCTTTTCGCGGTGAGCAGGCCGACGACCCCGGCTCCGAGGACAACCGGGCGTCTTCTCATTCGGTCACGCCTCAATCCCGGAGCAGCGATTCGAACCTCTCCGCGAGCTCGACGGCCTTTTCCTCACAGTTCTCGATGCTGATTCCGTTCGCATCGTATTTGAGCATTTCTTGTGCTATCGCCGCCGCGCTGTCCGTCACCCATATTCCGTCCGTTCTGGAAACGGCTCTGATGCCGTCCCACGCCGCGGCGGTGCTGTTCACCGCCTCGGCCTCCGTCGGATCCGTCGTGCCGGGCAGATCGAACTCGACGGAGCCACCGTCGATCCTTACGGGATAGCCGCCGGCCCTGCCGAGGACGCCCGGCGCGTGCGCGTATCTCGATCGTCCGTCGATCAGGGCGTTCACCACGCTCATCGCCGAACTCACCGTCACGGCCTGGCCCGCGACCCCCTTGACGCGCCGGAACCTGGTCGCGACGCTCCTGAAGAGCGCCTCAGGATCGATCTCGGGGGAGACGTCCTCCTCGCGCACGAGGACCTGCAGGATGTACGGGGCGCCGCCACCGGTTCCGGTCGTGGGCATGGTGTAGCTCAAGAAGTGATGCGCCACGAAACGGATGCGTACGTCGCGGATGTCCTCCTCCAGCATGGCCGCCGCGGCGAGGGTCAGGCCGGGGACGGCGTTCGCGACGTTGCCGATCCCGCACACGGGACCCACGGCCGGGTTGAAGACGACGGGGTTGACGAGATCGGCGAACGACGCGTTGACGAACACGCCGTCGAATCCAGCCCTGTCCAGGGCCTGGGTGAGGCGCAGCGGCAGGAGCAGATCGGTTGCCGCCCAGATGCCGCTGCCCGCCTTCTTGATCCCGTCTCGCACTCGTGGCGGCAGCTCGTCGAGTCTCCACCACGGAAGCATCGACGTCGCGTTGAGGACCAGGTCGGGTCGTAGCGCCTCCACGGCCTTGGCGGTCCGCTCGCCGTCGAGCAGATCGATCGGCACGGCGGTTACCTCGGCCGCGTCGCCGTAGTTCAGCGCGGCGTATCGCGCCAGGTTGACCCGCTCCTCCAGCCGTCGTTCGTTTCGTCCTGCGACGAACACCTGGATGCCGGGATGCGCCCGGAGAACCTCGTCGACCACCCTGCCGCCCAGGACCCCGTAGCCCAGGATGAGGACCTTCTTGACCTCGCGCATCTGGGTCTCCGTTCGGGAACGGTGCATCACACCACGCGATGGAGGGGGGTTCCGGTCTCCAGCATGCTCACGATCGACTTGACGGCGAGGATGCCCATGGCGTCACGCGCGTCATGGGTGAGGGAGCCGATGTGCCCTGTGACCAGCAACCGGCTCGGGATCTTCGACGCGAGCTCCTGTCGTGACGCTCCGTCCGCCTTGTAGAAGTCGTCGAAGGCCGCGTAGGAGACTCTGCCGGAGTCCAGGGCGTCGTTGAGAGCGTCGGCGTCGACGATCTCCGGCCGGGCCGTGTTGACGAGGACCAGCCCGGGTCGTGCGCCGGCGAGCTGACGCTCCCCGATCAGTCCCGGTGTCTCCTCGTTGCCGGGGGTGAGGACGATGAGGGTGTCGACGACGCCGGTCAGCTCGTCGAGCGGGAGGTACTCGATGCCGATCGACTCTTCGAGCTCGGGCTTTCTGGTCCGCGAGTAGTAGCTGACCCTGGCGTCGAAGCCCCTGCGGAGGATTTCCGCGACGCGTGTGCCGATTCCGCCCATGCCGACGATGCCGTGGTGCAGGGCGGCGATGTCGCGTTGTTTCTCCTCGGAACCGCTCTGGCCGGTTTCGTACAGGTGAGCGTAGTAGTGGATCTTCCGTACGCCGGACAGGAGATGGCCGATGGTGAGCTCCGCGACGGCGTTGCTGAGAGTGCCGGGCGTGTTGGTGACGACGACGCCGTGTTCGAGAGCGGCCGCGGAGTCGACGTAGGCCTCGTATCCCATGCCGAGGAAAGCGATGATCTTCAGGTTGGAGGCGCCTGCGATGGCGTCGCGACCGGCCCTTTCGTCCCCGCCGAGCAGATATGCGTCGGCCTCGGAAAGTGCTTTCTTGAGTTCACCCTCCGACAGCAGATGTGGTGGATTGTCCACAGACCATCCGCGGTCACGTAAGGGCTGGAGAAGCTCCGGTCGCACGCTCGTCCCGGTAACGAGCACCTTCTGGGACATAACGTTTCCGCCGTCCTTGTAGTACCGCTTGGTGGGCCGGATGGGCAGTGGAAAAGGATGCTGATAACAGATGTATCGGATGGGAGGCAGGCCATCAAGGCGCGCGGTCGCCACTCCTTGGCGGCCGTGCATCGGTGGTAAAAGATTGTATCCGAGTCCGTCGCATTCTGGAAGGAACGTGCGAGAGGCTTGGTGTCTGACCGGAGGTTGCGGTCAAAGATGAAGTGATAAACATATGTCCAGATTTCTGGTTATGTGACCCTTATGCCTCTTATTTATGTGGGCATCCTGGAGGGTGATGTCCGCGGACGCCCAGCCGGGAGGGGGAAACGATGATCTACGAGGGCTTCCGGGGGCCGGTGTGCTTGTTTGCCGGGGCGTTCATCACGGTTTCTTGCGGTGACGTTATATAAACGTCCTATAGGGATTGAGGGATGCGGTGGGATTTATGTGGAGTTCAGGAGGGAACACCGCCGGTCAGCAGGACGCAGGCGCGCTCGTCGCCGAGCCGGGACCGGGAGTCCTTCAACGCCCCCGCGTATCCCGCCGCCGCTCCCGGTTCGACGTGGACCCCGTGTGCCCGAAGCCTCTCCCACGCCTCGATGATCTCCTGATCGTCCACCAGCAGGACATCGGCGAGGACGTCCCGTGCCACCTCCAGTATTTTGGCGCCGTGTTCCAGATCGCCGGTGAGGCAGTCGGCCACGGAAGGGGCCGAGGTGGTCGACAGGACGCGGCCGAAATGGAAGTGTTCGTAGACGAAGGGGGAGGCCGTCGGCTGGACTCCGACGACGCGGGGCCGGTGTTCCGCGGGCAGCAGGCCGAGTGCGAGGCCGACCCCGGAGGCGAGGCCACCGCCGCCGATGGGGAGATAGACGGTGCCCACGTCGACCTGGGCCGCCAGTTCGATCCCGATGGTCCCCACACCGTGGACGAAGGGCCAGCTCTGGCCGGGGGAGCAGTAGACGAGGTTCCGCGCGCGGGCGAAGTCGAAAGCCGCTTCGGCCGTCTCGGAGAACGATCGGCCCACCTGGACCACGTGTGCTCCCGCGTCGTCCAGGAGCCGGCGCTTGCGAGGGTCGATCTGGTCGGTGACGAAGACGTGGCAGGCGATCCCCAGCTTTCCCGCCAGCTCGCACAGCGCCCGCCCCGTGTTGCCGCTGGACACACAGACCGCCCCTCTGCCACGTGATCTCTCGTCCGCCTCCAGTAGGACGTTCGCGACACCGCGCGTCTTGAACGAGCCGCCGGACTGGAGATCCTCGCGTTTGAACCACAGGCCCTCTGCCAGTTCGACGCAGCCGGTGACGACGACATGCTCGCGGATTCGTTCCGCTGCTTCCCGAATCGCTGGTAGATGATCCATCGGCGGCTTCTCCAGGGGTGGCCTGGTGGGAGTGCCTCCCGGTCAGGCCGTGATCTCGACGGTCAGGTCGTCGATGAATGACCGGAAAAGACCTGGCATGTCCACCTGCTCTGGGTTGAGCAGCCACTGCAGTTGCAGGCCGTCCATCATCGAGAACACCCGCCGCGCCACGGCCGTCGTGTCGACGTCGGCGCGGATCGAGCCGTTCTCCACGCCGAGCCGCAGGTTGGCCGCGAGGCCGCCGATGAGCTTCTCGTAGCGGTCGACGGCCCACGCGCGCGCAGGGTGCGCGGTGCTGACGGCCGCCTCGCCGGTCACGATGGCGAACAGCTTCACCAGGCCGGGCAGGTGCGCGTTGTGCTCGACGATGTCGACGTACCGCCGCAGGGCCGCGGTGCCGGGGGCCGGGTCGTCGACGTGGAACTTCTCCGCGTCGAGCTTGTCGCGGTACTCCAGGACCGCGATGAGAAGGTCGGCCTTCGTGGGAAAGTGGTGCAGCAGGCCGGGCTGCGACAGGCCACACCCCTCGGCGATCTCCGCGATGGAGGCGCCGCGGTAGCCGTTCTCCGCGAAGATCCTGAGGGCCACCGCCAGGATGTGCTCCTTGCGGGCCTGACCACGTGCCTGGGGCCGACCGGGATTGGACATGTCACTATCTTCCTCGCTCAGCGGGCCGCGCCGTTCATTCCGCACCGACGGCCGGCAGTTGCATCGTTCATTCCGCACCGACCTTCAGCAGCCGCAGCGGGCGCAGGGGGTCGCGCTCCGTCGCGCAGGGGACGTCGAGCATCCTGGTCCACCGGTCGCGGAGCTCGAAGCGCGGCCAGTCGCCGGGCGCCGCCCCGGTGCGGGCGAACGCCGCCCACGCCTCGCCGATGCTCTCCGCCAAAGCCTCGGGCGGGTTCTGGCCGGTGAACTTCTGTACGCCGGGCTGGTCCAGGTTGCCGAAGACGAACGGCAGCTCCAGGGAATGGCACGCGCCGAGCGCACCGTCCCGCGCGGCCGAGCGCCAGGTGAACAGGTAGCGCCAGACGTCCGGCGTCAGCGCGGCGTAGGCCTCGGCGAGCCGGTCCGTCGGCGCGAGGAACAACTGTGTCCCGACGAGCGCGGCCACCAGCTCCGCCGGGCTCGCGCCGGGGTGCAGCGACCGGAACGTCTTCAGCGCCCCGGTGCCGTCGGCGCACACGGTGCCGAAGATCGCGGGGAGCGCGGACTCGCCGGGGGCGGGGGCGTCCTGGGCGAGGAGGAAGAGGCGGCCCTCGTCCCGGTTCGCGCCGAGGAGGAGGGGGACGGGGGAGACCGCCCCCGCCCGGATCGCGTCCAGTGGTCTTTCCGGCAGGACGACGCCGTCGACGACGGGCATGAACGGCAGTCCCATCCCCTCGCCGCGAGCCCGCATCGCCGCGGCGAGCGACTCCTGGGCGGAGATCAGGTCGGCAACCGGGATCTCCCGCAACCGGCGCGCGATGGTCTCGCCGAAGCCGAGCGATCCGAGCGACCCGAGCGGTCCGGGCGTCCCGAGTGGCCCGAGCGTTTCGGGTGTTTCGGGCGTCCCGAGTGGCCCTGGCGTCCCGAGTGGCCCGGGCGTTCCGGGCGGCCTGGGCGGGTCGAGCAGGCCGAGCGTTCCGAGGAGTTCGCGGGTCACCGCGGTGGCCCGTTCCGCGGTGTGGACGTGCTCGCCGCTGCCGCTCTGCACGACGGCCCGGTGGAACAACCCCCTGGCCGCGGGCATGGTCAGCAGGCTCACGATGCTCATCGCCCCGGCCGACTGGCCGAAGACCGTGACGTTGCCGGGGTCGCCGCCGAACGCCGCGATGTTCTCGCCGACCCAGCGCAGCGCCGCGACCTGGTCGAGGAGGCCCAGGTTGCCCGACTCCGCGTAGTCCTCACCGAGGACGTCGGCGAGATGGAGGAAGCCGAGGACGCCGACCCGGTAGTTGATCGTCACGACGACCACGTCGTGCCGGGCCGCGAACCGCGCCCCGTCGTAGACGACGTCCCTTCCCGACCCGTTGAGGAACGCCCCGCCGTGCACCCAGACCAGCACCGGACGCGGTCCGTCGCCGGTGCCGGGCGTCCAGACGTTCAGGTTCAGGCAGTCCTCTTCGGAGGACGGGTAGGGAAGCTGGCCGAGCATCTCCTCGGCGACGGCGTCGTAGGACTGGGGAACGGCGGGGCCGTACTCCAGGGCGGGCCTGACACCGGTCCACGGCAGGGGCGGCACGGGCGGGCGGAAGCGCAGCTCACCGACGGGCGAGGCGGCGAACGGGACGCCCCTGAAGGCGGTTACCCGTCCGTCGGCCAGGCCCTCGACGGCTCCGTACCGGGTGTGCGCGATCATCCTCTGTCTCTCCTTATGCCATTCCAGCAGAATCCGCGCGTTGCGACGGCCGGGACCGCCCCTGCGGCACCACCGGCGTGCCGCGTTCCCGTACGGCCCCGGCCGTCACGCTCACTTCGGCGCCACCGCCCACGCGAGGTCGGGCAGGTACCCGGAGGCGACCGTCACCCCGGTGAGTTTCTTGTCGTTGTAGGCGAAGATCTGGTCCTGCCTGGCCACGGCGACGAACCACGCCTGGTCGACGACGTACCGCATGGCCTCCCGGTACAGGCCCGGCTGCCTGCTCTGTGGCGCGGCGGCGGCGTCCGCCAGCATCTTCGCCAGCCTGGGATCCTCGGAGGCGAAGGGGTTGAAGGGCGAGGCGTGCGGAAGCATCCAGTCCAGTGACGTGAGGTAGGTCGGCAGGCCGCCGTAGGCGAAGCCGAGCGCGGGGAACGTCTTGGACATCGCGTTGTTCAGGAAGCCGCCGACGGTGGTGTCGGTGACGACGTTCACCGTGACGCCGATCTGCTTCCACTGCTGGAAGACGGCCTGGGGCAGCAGGTCGAACCCGTTGACCCCCTGTACTTCGGCGCGCAGCGTGAAGCCGTCGGGATATCCGGCGTCCGCGAGCAGCTTCTTCGCCTTGGTCGGGTCGTACGGGTAGCGGTTGTCGTAGTCGGGGACATAGCCATCCAGACCGGGCAGGGAGAGCTGGGTGGTCGGCTGGCCGTACTCCTTGAAGATCGCCTGAGCGATCGCCTGCCGGTTGACGGCGTAGTTCAGGGCCTGCCTGACGCGCACGTCGGCCAGCGGCTTGGCCAGCGTGCCGTCCCGGTCGGCGAGGTTGACCCCGGCGAAGGCGATGGGGGCGTGGATCACCGCGAGCCCGGAGGACTTCGCCGTGTCCGCCTGGTTGGCGATGACGGCGGTCAGGTCGCCCTGCCCGGTCTTGACGGCGTCGAGGGCGGAGCTGGGGTTGGTCACGACCTTGATGACGACCTTCTTCCACCGGATCCGGGACTTGTCCCAGTAGTTGGGGTTCGGGGTGTAGGTGTAGTGGTCGCCGCTCGCGGTCTGCGCGCTGTCCAGCACGTACGGCCCCGCCCCGAAGCTGTTCGCGCCCATCTTCGACGGGTCCGCGAGACCCTTCGGACTGATCACCGAACCGACGAGCTGGATCTGGTCGAGCAGCAGCGGCAGCACCGGATGCGGGGTCGTGCAGCGGATCCGCACGGTGAGCGGTCCCGTCGCGGTGACCGACTCGATCGCGCTTGACCAGGTCGCCGAGTTGAGGCCGTGCTTCCTGGCGTAGTTCAGCGAGTCGGCGACGGCCTGCGCGGTCAGTGGCGTTCCGTCGGCGAACGTGACGCCCTCGCGTAGCGTCAGGTCGAACATCTTGTTGTTGTCCCCGACATAGCCCCACCTGACGGCCAGGGCGGGCTGGACGTCCCCGTCGGGGCCGAGCCTGAGCAGGGTGTCGTAGGTGAGGTTGACGAACCAGTTGTCCGATCCGACGTTGGCCTTCACCGGGTCGAGGGTCGCGGGTGCGGCGCCGGCGACCACGGTGAGGGTGTCCGAGCCGTCCGATCCCGCGGCGGAGCCGCCGCCGCAGGCGGTGGCCGATCCGGTGACGAGCACGATCGAGAGCAGCCCGACCGCGGCGCGATGCCTGGACATCACGTTTCCTCCATGTGAACGTTTCCCGGACGGCCCGCGGCGGACGCCACGCCGTTTCCGGTGGATGTGAGCTCCGCGGCCCGGTGGCAGGCGACCGCCGCCCCGCCGGTGACGCCGTCGACGGGCAGCAGCCTCGGGCGCTCCTTCCGGCAGAGCTCGACGGCGTGTGCGCACCTGGGCGCGAAAGGGCAGCCGATCGCCGTCGGCCGTGACGTGCCCTGGGGGGTGACGGGCTCGTCGTGGCGTCCGGCTCTGATCCGCGGGTCGGGGTCGGGGACCGCGGCGAGCAACGCCCTGGTGTACGGGTGGGCCGGGCGTTCGTAGACCAGGTCGACCGGCCCCGTCTCCATGACGCCGCCCCGGTAGAGGACGACGACGCGGTGGGACAGGTACCGGACGACCGGCAGGTCGTGCGCGATGAACAGGTAGCTCAGCGACAGTTCGCGCTGCAGCTCCGACAGCAGGTTCAACGTCTGCGCCTGGATCGACAGGTCGAGGGCGCTGACCGGCTCGTCGCAGACGACCAGTTCGGCCGACGTCATGAGGGCTCTGGCGATGGCGATGCGCTGCCGCTGGCCGCCGGAGAACTGGCTGGGGTAGCGCTCCGCGGCCTTCGCGGGCAGGCCGACCCGCTCCAGCATCGCCGCGACGCGCGCGTCGGCCCGCGCGGAGCGGTGCCCGTGGTGGACCAGCAGTGGTTCGGCGAGTGTCTGGCCGATCGTCCGCGCCGGGTTCAGCGACGAGTACGGGTCCTGGAACACCATCTGCAGGCGGGCGCTCAGGGTGCGCCTGAGCCCGCGGCCCGCGTGGGTGATGTCGGTCCCGTCGAAGCGGATCCGCCCCGAGGTGACCGGGGTGAGGCCGAGCACCGCGCGGGCGACGGTCGACTTGCCCGAGCCGGACTCGCCGACCAGGCCGACGGTCTCACCGGGGCGGACGTCGAAGGAGACACCGTCGACCGCGCGCAGCGAGGGAGCGTGGCCCCGGCGACCTCGGCGGCCCTGGCCGTACTCGACGGTGAGGTCGTCGACCTCCAGCAGCGTGCGGGGGGTCACGGGCGGGCTCCTTCGCCGGCGAGTTCCTCGACGTGCAGGCATCGCGTGAGCCTGCTCGGGACCGGCCTGGTGAGTGCGACGGGTGCGGTACGGCAGTCGTCCGCCGCGTACGGGCAGCGGGCCGAGAACCGGCAGCCGAGCGGCCATTCGCGCGGGGACGGGACGGTGCCCGGGATGGTGGTCAGCGGCTGCCCGGTCACCGCCCGGTGCGGGTTCGCGGCGAGCAGTCCCGCGGTGTAGGGGTGCAGCGGCCGTACGAACATGGACTCGACGTCGGCCTGCTCGACGACCTGCCCGGCGTACATGACCAGGGAGCGGTGGCAGAGCGTGGCCACCACGCCCCAGTCGTGGGTGACGATCAGCACCGCGACGCCGGTCCGCCGCTGCAGGGTGTGCAGCAGGGTCAGGATCTCCTTCTGCACGCTCACGTCGAGCGCGGTCGTCGGCTCGTCGGCGATCAGCAGCCGCGGTCGGCCGGCCAGGGCGAGGGCGATGAGCACGCGCTGTGCCAGACCGCCGGACAGCTGGTGCGGGTAACGTCCGGCCACTCCCGGCGGGTCGGGGATCCCGACCATCGCGAGGAGTTCGAGCACGCGCTCGCGCGCCTGCTCACGGGTCGCCCGTTCGTGCCGCCGTACGGCCTCCGACAGCTGGGAGAGCACGGTGAACGTGGGGTCGAGGGCGACCATCGGGTCCTGCGACACGTAGGCGATGCCGCTTCCCCGCACCTTGGCCAGCTCCGCGGGGGACGCGGTCAGGTCGGCGCCCGCGAAGACCACGCGGCCCCGGGTGATCCGGCCGTTGCCCGGCACGAGGCCGAGGACGCCGAGGGCGGTCACCGACTTCCCGCACCCGGACTCCCCGACGACCCCGAGCGTCTCGCCCGGCATGACGTCGAAGCTCACGCCCTGGACCACGGGAACGCCGTCGATCTCGATCGTCAGGTCCCGCACGGACAGCAGCGCGCCCGGGGCGGCCTCGCCCGCCGCCCCGGCGATCTCCTCCGCGACGGGCGGCGGGGCCGAGGTCCCGGCGAGCTTGGACACCGACCAGTTCTCGACGGCGGTGTCGCGGATCGCGTCGCCCAGCAAGGTGAGGGCGATCACCGTCAGCACGAGCGGCACCCCGGCGGGCACCAGCATCCAGGGATCGCGGTCGATCACCTGGGAGGCGTCCGCGACCAGGCCGCCCCAGCTGGGGGCGGGGGGCTGCGCGCCCAGTCCGAGGAAGCCGAGCCCGGCCTGGATGATCACGGCGACCGCGGAGAACAGCGCCGCCTGGACGATGACCGTGCCGGTCAGGCGGGGCAGGACGTGCCGCAGCAGAATCTGCGTGTCGGACAGGCCGCAGACCCGCGCCGCCGCGACGTACATCTCCTGGCGGATGCCCAGGGTGCGTGACCGCAGCACCCTGATCATGCCGGGACTGCCGAGCACCCCGAAGGTGATCATGGCGGCGTGCAGGTTGCCGGGGAAAACCGACAGCACGACGAGGACGATGATGATCGCGGGAAGCGCGAACAGCAGGTCCCCGATCCGCGTTATCAGGTGGTCGGCCCAGCCGCCCCGGTATCCGGCGACCAGCCCGAGGCTGACCCCGACGGCCAGGTGGGCCGCGAGCGCCTCGGCGACCGCCAGCAGCGCGGGCCGTCCCCCGAACAGCAGCCTGCTGAGCAGGTCGCGGCCCAGGCTGTCGGTGCCGAAGGGGTGCGTCGCGGAGGGGAGGGCCAGCACCTGGGACAGGTCCTGGTCGAGCGGGCCGTGCGCGGCGATCAGCGGCGCGCACGCGGTCGCGACGGTCAGCAGGACCAGCCAGGCGACGGCGACCACGGCGGAGGGGCGGCGTAGCAGGCGGCGCCCCGGCGTCGGTGGGGGCGTGGTCTTCATGAGGTCCTCACCCGGGGGTCGAGACGGACGTAGGCGAGGTCGACCACGAAGTTCACCACGATCACGAAGACGGTGATGTAGAGAACCGCGCCCTGGATAACCGGGATGTCGTGCTGAACCGTCGCCTGTTGGGTGAGGCTCGCGACCCCGGGCATCGCGAACACGGTCTCGACGAACACCACGGCGCCGAGCAGGCTCACCATCAGCACACCCAGCACGGTCACGATCGGCAGCGCGGCGTTACGCAGGATGTGCCGGTACAGGATCGAGCGCGGCGAGAAGCCGTTGGCCTGCATGACCCGGATGAAGTCCTTGCTCATGGTGTCCAGCACCGAGTCGCGGGTCTGCTTGGCGATGATGGCGACCGCGCCCAGGGCGATCGAGATGACCGGCAGGATCAGCGAGCGCGCCCATCCGCCCGGATCCTCGTCGAGCGGCACGTACCCCGTCACGGGGAACCAGCGCAGCGTCACCGCGAACACCTCGATGACCAGGAGCGCGAGCCAGAACGGCGGGGCGGCCAGGCCCAGCATCGCGAGCCCGTCGACGATCTTCATGAGCACGCCGCCGCGGCGCGCGCTGAGCAGGCCGAGCGCGACGCCGGCGAGCCCGGAGACCACCGTGCTCGCCAGGATCAGGGAGAGCGAGACCGGCAGCCGGTTCTGCAGGATCGACGTCACGGCCTCGCCGCTGAACAGCGACGAGCCCAGATCGCCGTGGAACACCTGGGTGAGCCAGTGCCAGTACTGCGCGGGCAGTGGCTGGTCCAGGCCGAGCTGACCGCGGATGAGCCGGTACTGCTCCGCGGTCGAGTGCTGGCCCGCGATGGTGCGGGCGGGATCCCCGGGAACCAGGGAGACCAGCACGAAGGTCAGTGCGGAAGTGAGGAAAAGCAGTGGCATCGACGCCAGAAGACGGCGGATGGCTAGGCGAAGGGCGCCCATAGCGCCTCCAGAGATTCAGATTTACTTACCGAGTACTCGCTCGGTTATTCTGCTGACAGTAGTGACCCGATAGCCAGGGCGCAAGGGTCGTTTTCCGGTTCTTCCAGCGCGTATCCGCAGGTAGATCGCCTACGGACGGGGTGGCGCCGGAGGGCGCACCCCTACATGCACTCGCGGATCGTCGCCGCCAGCGCCAGCCCTCTCGCGTCCGCGCCGCCGGGCAGTGGCATCCTGGGCGTCGTGTAGCCGAAGCACAGTCCGTCCTCGGGGTCGGCGAAGCCGATGCCGCCGCCGACGCCGTCATGGCCGAAGGTCCGGTGGCTTCCGTAGCCGAGACGTTCGTCCGGCTTCTGGAACAGCGTGGCGAAGCGGGTCGGCATCCCCAGCACCAGGTCGTCGCCGATGACCTGCAGGCGGCTCACGGCCTCGACGGTCTCCGGGCTGAGCAGCCGTTTCCCCGCGACGTCGCTGACGCAGCAGGCGTAGAGTCTCGCCAGCCCGCGCGCGTTTCCGACGCCGCCCATGGCGGGCGGCCCCGCCCTGTGCAGCGCCGTCATGTTGGCCAGCTCGACCAGCGGCGGGAACGGCGGGAACGGCGGGAACGGCGGGAACTCGGCCATCTCCGCGTTCATCGCGACCCCGCCGAGGGTGCCCCGTGCGAACGTCGCCTCCATCAGGGCCAGGACCGCGGGATCGCCGGGGAGCTCGGGGGCGAGCAGCGGGACCACGCGCTCGTCCTCGGACTCGGGCAGGCCGATGAAGAAGTCGACGTCGCAGGGGAGGCGTATCTCGTCGGTGTAGAACTCGGCGAGGGAGCGCCCGTCGGTCCTGCGCACCAGCTCGTCGGTGAGGACGCCGATCGTCAGCGCGTGGTACCCGTGCGCCGCCCCCGGCTGCCAGTACGGCCGCTGGCCCGCCAGGCGCTCGGCCAGCCGCTCGTGCCCGAGCAACTCCTCGACGCCGAAGCCGCCGTCAACGCCGATGAGGCCGCTCTGGTGTGACAGCAGTTCCCGTACGGTCACCGCGGCCTTGCCGTGCTGCGCGAACTCCGGCCAGTACCTGCTCACGGGCTCGTCGAGGTCGAGCAGGCCACGCTCGACCAGCAGGCCGACGCAGATGCCCGAAACGCCCTTGGTGCACGAGAACGTGGTGACGATCGACCTCTCGTGAAGCCTCTCGCCGCCCCACAGGTCGACGACGAGCTCGCCGTCGACGTAGGCCGCGACGGCCGCCGAGTATTCCGGATCCTCGGCGAGAAGCGCCTCGAAGCGTTCCCGAACCCGTTCGAAGCCGGGCAGGATCACGCCGGCGGAGGGCTGTTCTTCCACAGGTCACCTTCCTGAAATAGAAACCGAGCGATTACTCGGTCGGTAACCTATATGGACGTCAACCCGTGGGCAAGGTTCCGTTACCCATGGATTCGGGTTTGGTTCAGACCCCTTGCCGACGTTGACCACAGGATGTATACATGGCATCTATGAGCAGTCTAGAAGCTGTGAGCAGGAAAGATTCGGCTCAGGACGTTGCATACCGATGGCTGAAGCAGCACATCGGCGGGCTGCCGAGGCATGGCGGGACGTTCCTGACCGAGGCGGAGGTCGCGGAGGCGACCGGCACCTCTCGCACCCCTGTTCGGGAGGCACTTCTCCGCTTAGAATCGGAAGGTCTCCTCCAGATAGTGCCGAAGAAGGGCGTTTTCGTTCCGCCGATCTCGGATGCCCAGGTCGAGGCGGTGATGCAGGCGCGAGCCCTCGTCGAGGACTGGGCGGTGCGTCGGGTCACGCCGTCGAGCGAGGAGTTCCTGGCCGAGCTGGAGCGGCTGGTGGCCGAGCAGGAGGCGGCCATCGAGGATCCGGTCGCGTTCATCGACGCCGACCGGGCGTTCCACCGGGCGATCGTACGGCAGGCCGGAAACCCGGTGCTGGCGGAGTTCTACGAGTCACTGCGCGACCGGCAGGTCCGGATGGGGCTGCGCGCGGTCGCGAAGGTGAAGAACCGGGCCGAGACGGTGCTGACCGAGCACCGAGCGATCATCGTGGGTCTGCGCGACAGCAGCCCCGCGGAGGCGGGAGAGGCGCTCGCCACGCACCTGTCCAGCACCCTCGCGGTACTGCGGCTCCCCGACGTCGGCAGCTGGGGCCCGGAACGGTGACATCCCGGGACAACAGACGCCTTGGGGCAGTGCCGGAGGCGGTGTCATGAGGATCGCACTGGTGCAGGTCGCCAGCCCGCCGGAGGAGACGCCGGACGACCGCAGGGCCAGGGTGGGCCGGATGGTCTCCGGGGCACGCGGCGCGGATCTGGTGGTGCTGCCCGAGCTGTGGGCGCCGGGCTACTTCGCCTTCGACGCCTACGCGGAGCGGGCGGAATCACTGGACGGGCCGACGGTCACGGCGGGGCGGAAATGGGCGCAAGAGCTGGGCGCGTACGTGCATCTCGGCAGCGTCGTCGAGCGTGACGGGCGGGGACGGCTGTTCAACACCGCCGTGCTGGTCGGCCCCGACGGCACGATCGCGCACACGTACCGGAAGGTGCACGTGTTCGGCTACGCCTCACGGGAGGCGGAGCTGCTGACCCCCGGCGACCGGCTCGACGTCGCGGAAACCTCCTGGGGCCGCGTCGGCGCGACGACCTGCTACGACCTGCGCTTTCCCGAGCTGTGGCGCGGTCTGGTCGACCGGGGCGCGCAGACCGTGGTCGTTCCCGCCGCCTGGCCCGCGGTCCGCCGTGAGCACTGGCGGCTGTTCACCTCGTGCAGGGCGGTCGAGCAGCAGCTCGTCGTGGTCGCCTGCAACGCCGTCGGCGTGCAGGACGGCGGCGTCGAGCTCGGCGGGTCGAGCCGGGTCGTCGACCCGTGGGGCACCGTGCTCGCCGAGGCGGGACAGGACGAGGGCATCACTCTCTGCGAGGTCGACCCGGACGTGGTCGGCCGGGTGCGCGCCGAGTTCCCCGTGCTCGCCGACCGCCGCTGGCCCCTCGCCCCCGAACCCGCGCCGGAACGGAAACCCGTATCCGCGCCACCCCCTGACCCCGCGCCGGAGCGGGAACCGGCATCCGTATCGACCCCCGAACCGGAACAGACGACAGGACAAGAAACGACGTGATTCTGAACGTCTCAGGCAGCAACGAGCAGCTCGCGATCTCGCCGGAACGGCTGATCGTGGCCGGATACACGGCGAGGGACGAGGCCGCGGTCGCCGAGCACATCGCCGAGCTAGAGGCCATCGGAGTGCCGCGACCGGCCGGCGTCCCGGCCTTCTACGACCTGGATCCGGCGCTGCTGACCACGGACGGCGTCATCGAGGTCGACGGGCCCTCGACCTCGGGAGAGGTCGAGCCGGTGCTGGTCCGCCACGGCGGCCGGTACTTCCTGGCGGTCGGGTCCGACCACACCGACCGCGACCTCGAACGCGCCGACATCGCCGCCTCGAAGGCGGCCTGCCCGAAACCGCTCGGCGAGACCGTCGTCGAGATCGGCACCGGCATGTCGACGCTGGACTGGGACAGCCTGACCGCGGTCTCCAGCGTCGACGGATGGACCTACCAGAAGGGCGCCGTGGCGACGCTGCGGCACCCGGCCGACCTGCTGGAGCGGATGGCCGCGGCGGTCGGCGAGATCTCCGGTGACCTGGTGCTGTTCTGCGGCACCATGCCGCTGCTCAGGAGCGAGTTCACCTACGGCGGCTACTGGCGGATGCATCTCGAACTACCGGCCGGGACGCTCCTGGCCCACGCATACGAAACGAAACGGAGAAGCCTGTGATGCGCAGTGGAGCCGACTACCTGGCCTCGCTGAAGGACGCGCGCCGCGTCTACGTCGACGGTGCCGCGGTCGAGGACGTCGCGCACCACCCGGCGTTCGCGCCCGTCGCGCGCACGATCGCGGAGCTGTTCGACCTCGCCGCCGACCCCGCGTCCGGCATGACCGCCGTCGACCGGGAGACCGGCGCGACCGTCAACCGGGTGTTCACCCTCCCGCGCAGCCGGGAGGACCTGACGGCCTTCCGGGAGGCGGCGACCAGGTGGGCGCGGCACACCCACGGCTGGGTCGGCCGCAGCCCGGACCACGTCGGCGCGTTCCTGGCCGCGTTCGCCGCGCACCCCGAGGCGTTCGCCACCGGTGACCGCGACCTCGCCGCGAACGTCACCGCGTTCCAGCGGCGGGTCGCGGACGAGGACCTGTACGTCTCCTACGCGATCATCCCGCCACAGGTCTCGCGTGCGACCACGGCGCACGCCTGGGACGGGGAGCTGATCCAGGCCGGGGTGGCCGAGGAGAGGCCAGACGGGATCGTGGTCAGGGGAGCGCAGATGCTGGCCACCGGCGGCGCGGTCGCCGACGAGATCCTCGTGTCCTGCATCAAGCCGCTCGGACCGGAGGACGCCGACTTCGCGATCAGCTTCGCCGTGCCCGTCGGGGCTGAGGGCCTGAAGCTGTACTGCCGGAGGCCGTACGCGCCCGCGGCGACGAGCCCGTACGACTACCCGCTGACCACCCGGTTCGACGAGACCGACGCGCTTGTGGTGTTCGACGACGTGTTCGTCCCCTGGGAGCGGGTGTTCGTCTACCGTGACGTGGCCGGGCTGCGCAGGCAGTTCTTCGACACCGGCGCGCACGTGCTGGGCAACTGGCAGGCGCAGATCAGGTTCACGGTGAAACTGCGGTTCCTGGCCGGGCTGGCCCGCAAGGTCGCCGCGGTCAACGGGGTCGACAGGTTCCCCGGTGTCGTGGAGAAGCTGGGTGAGCTGGCCGCCCTGGTCTCCCTGGTCGAGTCGGCGGTTCTCGCCGCCGAGTACACCGCGGCACCGGACGAGCAGGGCCTGTGGCGCCCCGGTGCCCGTGCCGTCTACGGCGCGATGGGCCTGCAGACCGAGATCTACCCGCGCGTGCTGGCGATCCTGCGCGACCTGGTCGGCGGCGGGGTGCTGCAGGTGCCCTCCAGCGTCGCGGACATGACCACCCCGGAGACCCGCGCCGACATCGACCGCTACGTGCACAGCCCCGGCGTCTCGGCCGAGGAGCGGGTCAAGCTGTTCAAGCTCGTCTGGGACGCGGTGGGCAGCGAGTTCGCCGGCCGTCACCACCAGTACGAGATGTTCTACGCGGGCGCCCCCTTCGTGGTGAAGGGCTACGCCTTCCGTAACTACGGCTTCGAGGAACCGCTCGCCGAGGTGGACGCGTTCCTGGCCGGTTACGACCTCGGCTGAGGCGGGCATCCCGTACGGCCGCCGCCTCCTCGGACGTCTCGCCCGCGCGGGGGCGCCGTGGAGAGAGCGATGACCTGGAGAAACAGATGAGCAAACCGGAACACGAGTTCTTCCCCGTCACCGACGTCGGCTTCACCGTCTGCGCCGGGGACGACCCCGCCATCACCGAGCGGATCCTCGCGAAGGACCCCGGGACCGGGGTGGCGACCCGCGTCCTGCGCTACGCGCCCGGCGCGGACTCGACCCCGCTGGGCGTGCAGAGGCACGACTTCTGGGAGGAGGTCTACATCCTCGAAGGATCGTTCACCGACCTCACGCTCGGCGAGACCTTCACCGCGGGCATGTACGCCTGCCGTCCGCCGGGCATGCCGCACGGCCCGTGGCGCACGAGCGAGGGCGTGCTCACCTTCGAAGTCCGCTACCGCGCATGATCCGCCTGTGGAGAATCCCATGATTCCCAGCCCAGCCCCGCCCGTCCCCACGGTCGACCCTCTGACGATGCGACGCACCATGGGCCGCTTCGCCACCGGTGTCGCCGTGGTCACCACCAGCGTCGACGGCGTCCCGCACGGCATGACCGTCAACTCCCTGACCTCGGTCTCGCTGGACCCGCCGCTGCTGCTGGTCTGCCTGACCACCGGAGCCCGCAGCACCGACGCCGTCACCAGGTCGGGGCGGTTCGCGGTCAGCATCCTGTCCGCGCGCCAGGAACAGCTGGCCCTGCGCTTCGCCCGCCGCGGCGAGGACCACTTCGCGGGCCTCGACGTCACGTACGGCAGGCACGCGGTGCCGGTCATCCCGGACGCGTTCGCCCACCTGGAGTGCGAGGTCGAGCGGCACTTCGTCGCGGGGGACCACGTCGTGGTTCTCGGACACGTGCTCACCGTCTGCGAGCGGGACGGCGAACCGCTCGGGTTCATGGGCGGGAGGTTCGGCGACGTCGTCGACCGCGGGCACGAGCCCGTCTCCTGGTTCTTCTGACCCGCTCGCCGCGCGGTTCCTCACGAGCTGACGGTGAGGGCGCGGAGAGCGGGAAGAGGGGGAGGGGACGACCGGGAGCGTTCGCGCCCGGCGGCCCCTCCCCCCGTCACGGTTCCACGGGCCGTTCGTGAGCCGGGCTAGTTCGTGAGCCGGGCTAGTAGGTCACGATGTCCAGGCCGGGCCAGTCACGGGTCGCGGTGCCGAAGTCCTGGAAGATGAGCCATTCGGTCGAGCCGCTGACGCCGTAACCGGTGATGGTGCCGATCGCGCGGGTCGCGCTTGAGCCGTTCTCCAGGTTGAAGACGGGGCCGCCGCTGTCGCCGCCCCGGGGGCCCTGCCCGTTCTTCTTCGCCGAGATCAGGTCGTCCCAGCACTCAAAGTTGCCGTAGAGGTCCCTGTCGCAGATCTTGGTGAAGGCGCTGTCGACCGTGTAGCCGCACCGGGCGCCGGTGGTGGTGCCCGAGTAGCACAGCGACTGGCCGGGGAAGGACCAGCCCCAGCCGATGACCGGCTTGGTGAAGTCGTTGACGCCCGGGGTGCCGTCCCAGATCCGGCCGATCACCTGGGTCTGGATGAGCAGCAGGTCGTGGCCGACGTTCTCGTGCGTGGCCCTGCCGATCTCCTCACGGCCGGGGTCGGTGAACAGGTCGCCGGGCGCGCCGCAGTGCCCGGCGGTCAGCAGGAACTCGTTGCTGCCTGCCCGCACGCCGAACCCGGCGGTGCAGGTGTAGGCCTTCCCCGTACCTCCGCACGACCCTCCGGCGAACGAGTCGTGGCGGAGCGCCCCGCCGCCGTACCAGCCGGCGGTGTCGTCGCAGCGGGTGCTGGTCGCCGTGATCGGCTCACGCTGCTCGACGGTGACGGGCACCCCGACGTCCGGGGTCGCGGCCAGGGAACGGGCCTGGGAGGGGGCGGTCAGCGCCTGCAGGCCGCTGCCGTCGACCAGCGCCTTGACGGCGTGGATCTGGCCGCCGTGCTCGACGCCCGCGGCCTGCCACAGCTTCGCGGAGGCGGCCCGCAGCTCGCTCCTGGAGTGGGCGGCGGACCGCACGTCGATCGGCACGCTCGCTTGGCGGACGGCCCGCTCGATCCGCTTGGGCGGCGTGCCCTTCCACCACAGGAGCAGCCGGTCGCCGGAGATCTCCAGCCCGGCGTATCCGGCCTCCTGGCCGTCCTCGACCAGGTTGCGGATCTTGGTGCCCGCCCGGACGAGCGGCTGCTGCCGGTCCATGGCCGCGCGGTCCTCGGGGGCGAGGTAGTTCGACGGCTCGGCGGGCGTCGGCGGAACGGGTTTGGTGGAGGGATCGGTGAGGGCGTTCGCCGAGGCCGAGCCGAACCCCACTGCGGTGAGGGAGAGGCCTAACAAGGCGGCGGCGACGTACCTCTTGGTCATTGAGAACACAAGAACCCCGTTTACAGTCGGTCCGAAAAGGACTCCCAAGATCTACAAACGGCTCGCTACGCGGGGAACAAGATCACATATCTGGGTGGTGAACACGAGCCGAACGGCGGAAGCGGGAGGCGTTGTCGGAACGGTGAGTCGTCGGTCTGTCACGTCGATGGCGGTTTTTCGGTCATGGACACGACGAACGGCGACCGGGGATTGGGACACATGGACGACCGCGAGTTTCCTGCCGACCGCTTCGAGGGCACCGCACCCGTCTGTGCTCGGTGGCCTAACGGCTGAGACGGCGCTTCGGCACGGAAAAGGCGTGCCCGCCCGCCCCGTCAGGGCGAGCGGACACGCCTCCTGGTTTCTGCCGGTCGATCGGTTCCGCCGACCGGCGCGGTTTCGTCAGCTGCTGACGCGGCCGTCGATCGTCGCGCCGGAGACGGCCCTGGTCTTCTGGGAAGTGACCGCCGCCGCGGTGCCGGAACCGGGCAGGTTCCTGCTGTAGGCGTAGACCACGGCGGCGGTCGCGATCGCGCCGGTGTTCAGCGCGAGGGCCTTGTCGTTGATGTTGGAGATGTCGTCGCAGGCCTGGTGGTAGCAGCTGTCGTACGGCTTGCCCGCGGTGCCGCCGAACAGCTTGGCCTCCTCGGCCGTCTTGACGCCCTCCGCACCGGTGAACAGGCCTCCGCCGGGGATGCCGACCGCGATGAACGGGCCGTAGTCGGAGCGGCCGTCGAAGTCGGTGCCGTTGTGGGGCTGGCGCAGGGTGTCGAAGTACTTCTCGAACAACTTCTCGATCTGGTCGGAGCCCGCGGGCCCCGCGGGGGAGCCGGTGGCGTCCGAGTCGTCACCGTCGTAGATCTTGAGGGCGTAGTTGGGGGAGGCGACCATGTCGAAGTTGAGGTACAGCTTGATCTTGGCGCGCTGTTCGGCGGTCAGGTTGTCGACGTAGAACTGGGAGCCGAGCAGCCCCAGTTCCTCGCCGCTCCACCAGGCGAAGCGCAGCTTGTTCGTCGTGTGGAGCCTGCCGAGCGCCTCGGCGACGGCGAGGTCGGCCGCGCTGCCCGAGCCGTTGTCGTTGATGCCGGGCCCGGCGGGCACGGAGTCCAGGTGCGCGCCGATCATGACGACCTTGTCCGGGTCGCCCCAGCGCGAGTCGGCGATCACGTTGTGGGTCGTGCGGGTCTCGCTGGTGGTGTCGGTCTTGACGTGCACGACCGTGCCCGAGGGGGAGGCAAGGTCCTCGCCGACGGCGAAGCTCGCCCCCACGACGGGGATGGTCACGCCGGGGCCGGAGAGCCTGCCCTGAACGGTCGCGGTACGGCCAGGCTGGCCCTCGTTGAAGATGATGACCGCCGAGGCGCCCGCGGCCTGGGCGTTGCGCGCCTTGGTGTCGAAGGGGCAGGTGCCGCGCTGGATCAGCGCGATGTTGCCGCGGGTGAAGCCCGCGAAGTCCGCCGCCTCACAGCCGGAGGTCGAGCCGGGAGCCGGGCTCGGCGGCAGCGTCAGGTCCACGTTCTGGACCGTCGCGGTGACGTCACCCGAGCCCGAGTAGGTCATGGTCGCGAAGTCGCCGACCGAGGAGCCGTCCGGCGGGGTCGGGGCGTAGGTCTTGGCATCGGGGGAGACTTGCGCCAGCGACGCGGTCGAGTTTTCCGTGAAGAAGCCGAACTCGAACGGCTGGAGTGTGACGTTGTAACCGGCCTTGCGCAGCTTCCCCGCGACGTAGTCACGGGAGGCGTCGTGCCCCTTCGTCCCGGCGGCGCGGGTTCCGTGGTTGGCGTTCGCGATGTTCTGCAACGCCCGCAGGTGGTTCTTGACCGCGGGGGCCGTCACCGAGTCGATCAGCGCCCTCTGGGCGACGTCCTGGCCGGGATCGGCCTTGGCCGGTGCGACCAGGGCGAGGGGAAGGCTGAAAGCCGCGGCCATGGTGACCAAGCGGATCGTGTTTTTGCGCAGTTTTATGCGCATCTGGACTCCTCCACTGCTCTGAAATACGGAGAAATCCCCCGAGGTGCCACTGCGGGGAATCTGTGAAGTGACACTTAACGGAACCTAACCGCCCAGCGCCTTTTGGGAAAGAGTCCTTGCTGTAAAAAAAGGCGCGCCGGGAATCCCGGCGCGCCCGTGACCTGTGAGATGTGTCAGTCGTCGTGGATGTCACCCGGGTTGCAGTAGTCGATCTGGTTGGTGGTCTTGAACGGACCGTTGATGATCTTCCGGATGAACTTCCCGGTCTCCAGGATCTCCTCGGCCGAGGCCTCGTAGGTGAACTCCTGTCCCGCCTGCAGCCGCCGGTCGCCGATCAGGATCGGTCTGTGGACCCGGTAGATCGGCGCCCAGGGGCAGCAGTAGTAGTGGCTGTTCAGCACCGAGACGTCGCCGCGCTCGATCCCCTGGTTGATGTCCTCCTGGAAGCGCAGCGTCTGGGCCGGATTGGGGTCGTGACGCCACAGCTCGGTGATCGACTCGCGGGCGCGTGGATCGTTCTTCCACCGCTCCAGCGTCTTGCGGTCGGTGAGGCACCACTGGTCGAACCCGGGCTGGCCGGGGCGCGGCAGCTTCTTGCGCGGCTGCGCGGTGCCGGCGAGGTCGCCACCGGTGCCGGTACCTGTGCCTGTGCCTGTGCCGAAGTTGTCCTGGCGCGGCTGGCCGTACGTCCTGAGCAGGGCGGGCATCGCCACGAGCTGGCCCAGGTGGTGGTAGGTCTCCAGGGCGCGGTGCAGGCGTTTCTCGATGAGCTCGTGCAGTTCCGCGCTCGCGTCCGGCGAGTACATGTTGGTCGCGTAATCCGCCGCGGTCGCGGCCTCGGCCGCGATCTGCCGCAGCCGGTCGCGGTCGGCGTGCCGCGTCTCAGGGATGCCCGCCGCCTCGAACAGGGCGAGCGCCACCTCTGCGTGCTGCCTGATCGCGGCACCCGCCGCGATCATCGCCTCCAGATGGGCGCGCGGGCACGGCTCGGCCTCGACCCAGCCGGGCAGGTCGGCGGGCAGCGAGCGCGGGTCGGCGATCCGGTATCCGGGATTGGCCGCGGCCTGCCGGGCCAGCGACAGCCAGCCCTCGACCTGGCCGAAGAACGCCCACACCTGCTCGGCGGTGACCTGCGGCAGGTAGCCGACCGTTCGCGCGTCGGCCTGGTAGTCCGCCTCGATCATCTTGTCGCCGAGCGTCTGCAGGACGAACGCGTTCCACGCGTAGAGCTGCTGCGCCGAGACCGCCTCTGAGGCGCTCCACGGGTCGATCCCCCCGGTGGCCAGGTCCCTGCGCAGGATCTCCACCTCGTCGAGCACCTGGTAGACGCCGATCCCGGCCTTTTGCACCGCCTCAAGGGTGGCAGCCGGCACCTCATTCTTGAATCCTGCGATGACGCGCGTCAGTAGTCCCGGCTTGTCAGACATTCATCTCCTATCACTGCCCCGTCAGATAACTGACGTGTGATCGGTGAGAGAGGTTCCCTCATTCGGGAGAATGTCATAACGAAATATCGAGTCATGGAGTCGTCACGATAGGTTTCCACACTTCACCCATATTGCGGTGGTTCACTATTCGGAGTTTTGGAACGTTCGGACCGTACGGCGATGACGTCGGCCCCGGCCTCGCGGAGCTCGGCGGCGTACGCCTCGCCCTCGTCGCGCAGCACGTCGGCCTCACCGTTGAGGACCACTGTCGGCGGCAGTCCCCAGCCATCAGCGCCAGCCCTTCGGTGTGCTCCCGGTACGGCGAGGCCGCGAACGGGGGTGGATCGGGTTCACCCTGGTCGGGGCCGGGCGTGGAATCATGGGGTGAATGAGCGGCGAGGCGCGGAACGAGGGCAGGCGGGGGCGCGGGCGGGGGGCCAGGCAGAACCGCGCCGAGACCGAGGCGGCGCTCATGGAGGCGGCTCTGCGCATCCTGGAACGCGACGGCGTGCTGGCCGGGCTCAGCCTGCAAGAGGTGGCCGATGAGGCCGGGGTCAACCGCGGGCTGATCCACCACTACTTCGGCGGCCGTCAGGCGCTGCTGCGCGCCGCGCTGGAATCGCGCAGGAACGCCGGGGCCGAGCGGTTCGCGCGTGTCCGTTCCCGCCTCCCCGAGGAAAAGGAGGCCTGGGCGTTCCGCGTGCACGCGCGTGACGCGACCTATCCGCGCGTCGTGACCCTTCTGGCGCTCGACGGGGACGAGGAGTTCGAGCCGCTCGCCTACCTCGGGCAGCGTGTCGAGGACCTGGAGCGGGAGACGGCCGAGGGACGGGTGCCGCCGGGGATCGACCTGCCCGCGCTGCTGGTGCTCTGGGACAGTTTCATGTACGGCTACTTCGTCATGCGCCCCGCGATCGCCCGGCAGCTCGGCGTCACGGAGGCCGAGCTCGACCGCCGGGTGATGGCCACCTTCGCCCTGCTGACGGGCCGTTCGGCGGACTAGCGTTTCAATCGAAAGTTGATTGACCTGCGTCGTCTACGCGTGTTTGCCTTTAGCGAAACGCTAAACGAGCTCCAGGAAAGGAGCTGACGATGCATGTTCTCCGTACCGTTCTCGCCGCGGCCACTCTCGTGCTGGTCGCGGGGAGCGGCGCCGTGCGGCCCGCCTTCGCGGCCACGGCCCCCTCGCTCTCGCCCTCGTCCATGTCCTTGTCCCCGTCCTTGTCCCCGTCCTTGTCCATGGCGGACCGGACGCTGGTCACCGTCTCGGACGGTCCGCTGAAGGGGGTCGCGAGCGGTGACGTCCGCGTCTTTCGCAACGTGCCGTACGCGGCTCCGCCCACGGGGGCGTTGCGCTTCGCGTCGCCCAGGCCGCCCGCGAAGTGGACCGAGCCGCGGGACGCGAGCCATCCGGGCAACCGGTGCCCCCAGGCGGCGGCGATGGGCAGCGGCGGCAGCCTTGACGAGGACTGTCTCACGCTGGAGGTGACCGCACCCGCCAAGGGCGGGAAACGGCCGGTCATCGTGTGGCTGCACGGCGGTGTCGGACTGTCCGGGTCGGGCATCGACTACGACGCCAGGCGTCTGGCGAGCCAGGGCGGGGTCGTCGTGGTCGCACCCAACTTCCGCATCGGCGTGCTGGCCGCGTTGCAGCATCCCGCGCTGGACGCCTCCTCGGCGACCGGCAGCTCGGGCTCCTGGGGGGTCGAGGACCAGCTCGCCGCCCTGCGCTGGGTCAGGAAGAACGTCGCCGCCTTCGGCGGAGACCCGGGCAACGTCACGATCGCCGGGCAGTCCGCGGGCTCGACGGCGGTGTGCGGGCTGCTACTCACGCCGCTGGCCAAGGGCCTGTTCGACCGGGCGGTCATGCAGAGCGGGCCGTGCGACCTGCGCTGGGCGAAGAACGCCCTGTTCGAGGGGACACCGCCGAGCGACGGGCGGCCCATGAGCCAGAAGGAGAAGCTCCCCGGCAACCTGCGTACGGCCGCGAGCCTCGGCTGCCCGGATGAGAAGGAGGCCGCGGCCTGCCTGCGTGCACTGCCCGTCCAGAAGTTCATGGACGCCCAGGCGACCGGGGCCGAGGTCGGCGGCGGCTGGGGCACCGCGATACAGCCGGTGCGGGACCCCCTCGGCAAGGGGGCCTACAACCGGGTGCCGGTCATGATCGGCGCGACCAGCCACGAGAGCAGGCTCTTCCTGAGCCTCCGCTTCGACCTGCAGGGCAAGCCGCTGACCGCCGCGCAGTACCCGGAGAAGGTCAGGGAGAGCTTCGGCAAGGACGCGGGCCGGGTCCTGCGGCACTACCCGCTGAAGAAGGGCGCGCGGCCCGCCGAGACACTGGCCGCCGTCTACACCGACCACGGCTGGTTCTGCCCGACGCTCACCACCGCGAAGAAGCTCACCCGCAGGACTCCCGTCCACATCTACGAGTTCGCCGAGACACCGGTCTCCTCCGTCCCCGGCCTCAGCTTCAACCCGGGGGCCGCGCACGGCACCGACGTGTCCTACCTGTTCGACTACCAGGGTAAGAACGTCCTGAAGACCAAGGCGCAGCGCGCCTTCGCCAAGACGGTGATCAAGATGTGGGCGCGCTTCGCCGCGACGGGCGACCCGAACGGCCCCGGCCTGCCCTCCTGGCCGCGCGCGCCCAGGGTGCTCGCCCTGGACTCGGACGGCGCGGGCATCCGCCCCGTCGACGCGGCCAGAGCACACCAGTGTGGCTTCTGGAAGTAGTCCGGACTTCCAGAACGGCCGGGCCGGGGGGACGGTGACGTCCGCTCCCGGCCCGGTCACATTCAGGGCCGGGAGATGAGACGGCAGCCGCCTCGTGGCTCGCCGCCCGAACGCGGCGACGAAACCGCGCTCTGGCCCGTCAGTGCTGGGGGATCGTCCCGGTGAAGCGGTGCCCGGCGAAAACGCCGGAGACGGCGGTCTCGTCCGTGGCGCGGAACGCCTCCCACGACAGGCGCACCGCGCGGGACCCGCCTCCGTCCGTGACGTCCAGCCGCGCGGTGGCGTCGCGGAAGGAGGGGTCCGCACCGCTCAGCCGGATCTCGCCGCTCACGGTGAGGTCGTCGACGAAGCGGACGCCCCGCAACCGGATGGTGGCCGTCCTGTCGTCGAACGCGAGCAGACCGCCGCGCAGGCCCGCCTCGGTGGCCCCCTGCCAGTACGGCGACCTGAGGGGATTACGCCTGGCCGCCGCGTCGGCCACGGTGGCGAAGACGGCCGCGAGAACCCGCCGCTCGCGTGCGGCCAGGCCGACACCCTGCGCGGGGGGCACCGGCGGAGTCGCGGTCCATGGTCGTGCGCGCAGCCCCGATGAGGATCTGCATCGTGCTGATGTTGTGGGCGACCACGTCGTGCAGCTCGCGGGAGATGTGACGGCGCTCAGCGCGTACGGCCTCCTCGGCGAGCGCGACCCGTTTCCTGTGGGCGTTTTCCTCGCGCAGCCGCATCAGTCTGCCCGCCCCGACGAGCAGCAGCGGGACGAACCATCCCAGAGAGCCGGAGTTACGGGGCCCGGCTCCTGTGACAAGGTGGATGATCGGCGTCGCCGTCGCGTAGAACAGCCCGGCCGCGACCGCCGCGATCCAGGCGGTACGGGCCCTGCCGTGCCTGCCCGCCGCGTACAGGGCCAGCATCGTCTGCAGGCCGTACCCCTGCCAGCCCGTGGACACGACGATCACGCAGTCGCAGACGACGGTGACGGTCGTGACGGTGATCGGTTGGGTCCGCCGCCACAGCAGGGCCGCGGACGAGACGGTGACGAGCGTGAGCGTCAGGACGGAGAGCGTCCCCGCGGAGAACCTGTCCTGCAGGACGGCCAGGGCGACGTAGATCGCCCACACGGTCAGCACGACGAGCACGTCGGCGACGCGTGAGCGATTCACCGTGCCGGAGCCGGGAGGGGACTCGGCTGCTCGGGTCATGGTGAACCAGGGTTCCAGACCGCTGTGCTTCGGGCCATGGGCTGACAAGGGGACATGGGGATGACGAGGGGACATGGGGCTGACAAGGGGATGACGCGGTCGCGGCGGTTTCCCGGCGGGCCGGGGAGCTTCCGGCCGCTGGAACGGCAGCGGCGTTCCCGGTGAACCAGAGCATGCCGAAAGCGGTACGGCGGTCGCCCGCGGACCGGCGGCTCGGGTCGAAGACCGTCGGGGGCCTCTGCTTGGATGCTCGGCATGAACGTCACAGGGCTGCTCGCGGAGACACGGGACATCGAGGGTCTGGACCTTTCGAAGATGGCGCTGACCGATGTGCTGGCGGCGGAGCCGTACAGGTTCAGGAACTGCGACCTGACGCGGGCCGATCTGAGCGAGGCCGACCTGGTGGGCCACGTCTTCGAGAAGTGCGTGCTCGACGGAACCGACTTCCGGGGCGCGGATCTCGAAGGCGCCCGGTTCGACGGCGGCGGAGGGGCGGGAACCAGATTCGTCGGCGCGGAACTGACCGACGCGGTCTTCACCGGCGTCGACCTTTCCGGCGCCCAGTTCGGCAACGCGCTGCTGACCGACGTGAGCTTCACCGGCTGCCGGATGATCGGTGCCGGTCTCACCGGGTCCCGGGGCACCTCCTTCTTCCTTTCCCGCTCCAACCTGACCCTGGCCGACCTGTCCGGCTGCTCCTTCAGGAAACAGGAGTTCGAAGGCGTCCGGTTCGACGAGGCCAACCTCTCCGACTGCGACTTCACCGGCGCCGTTTTCACGGACTGCCGCCTCATCCGCGCGAGGCTGATCGGCACGAAGTTCACCAAGGCCGACCTGAGGGGCGCCGACATAGGTGGGCCGGACGACGGCCAGCTCCGGGCTCTCACCGGCGCGATCATCAGCTCCGCCCAGGCCGCCGCCATTCTCGCGATCCGCGGGCTGACGGTTCTGTAGGGGCACCCTTTCGCGCCCGAGGCCCGGCCTATGGGTGATGAGGCGCCGAGCGGATTCTCCGAGGTTTCGGCCGGGAAAGAATCACGAACCTCTATCTACCGATTAATGAAGACTTATGGGCATATGGTTGCCCTTGGCGGCGTGTGTGCTGCTGCTTGCCATCTCGGGGGCATCGACCTCGCGAATCCGCTCGTTCCGCTTTCCCGAATTGTCGCCGCGGAGAGGTGACAGATGCCTAAAGGTGGCAACTGCGAGAAGGTCTCAGGATGCTCTCCGCCGAGAGTGGGATGGGGGGGTGCCGAGGCGGTAGCGGTCGAGGTGGAGGGGCTTGGGTGCCTGAAAGGCGGCTTGTGTGGGTAAAGGGCCGCACGCTCCGGTGTCCGGTATCCGAGAGCTGAATTCCCGGTGAACTGATTGACGCTTTCCGTGGCATATGCCGTGGAGTGCAGAGAATTGAATCAGTTTGCGAGGAGGGATGAACGGTGGCCGTTCAGGAGTTTCTTGGGCAACTGGTGAACTTCTTCGGTGGCGCCGGCCAGATCCTTTTGGGAATAGCTCTTCTCATCGCGACTCCTTTTCTCGATCGCCTGCTCGTACGGCGCAAGCGCATAGGTTTTCGGGTTCTGTACAATTCCAGGATTGGTGTTGGCCCGGAAAAACTCCACGACGGCGCCGACCCCATCAGATCAGGGCCGAAACAGCTCCGCCAGGTGACGCGGATGCTCGACGGGATGAGCATCGTCGTCATCCGCATCCGCAACAGCGGCAGCTACGACATCGACCCTGAGGACTTCCACACGCCGCTGTCGTTCACCTTCGGCGGCCGTGTGGTGTGGAACGCCAGGGTGTCCGAGGCGAGCACGGAGGAACTGCGCGAGAAGCTGTGGAAGAGCCTGCGCTTCTTCGCCACCGAGGGGGCCCAGCCTCCCCGTGACAGCCTCGACACCGTGCGCAGGCGGCTCTACGGGCGGATGAGCCGCCTGCTCCGTGCCTCGCCGGAGCAGGATCCGGCCGAGCCGAACTGGTACGGCGTGCGGATCGAAGGGCTGTCCCTGAAACGCAAGGAGAAGGCGAAGCTCGTCGTCGTCCTGCGCGAACCCGTCTCCCTCAAGGACGACGGCGTCACCAAGGGCTTCGGCTACGGGGGCAAGCTCAAGGACACCGGCCTGATCAAGGACGAGGGTGAGCCGCGTCGTGTCACGTTGCCGCGGGTCAGCGGTGTGCTGGCGATCGGGCTTGCCTCCATCCTGGTGATGAACCTGCTCTCCAGACCGGCCGACTCGACCATCGCGTGCTCGTCCGGCGACCTGCGGATCGAGGGGTCCAGCGTGCTCATGTCGACGATGCGGGCGATCGCCGACGAGTACGTCAAGGCCTGCGGGGACGGCGTGCGGATCACGACGAAGGCCAACGGCTCCCTCGAAGGGGTCCGCACCGTGGTCGAGTCCGATCCCGCGAACGCGGACGGGGTCATCGCGCTGTCCGACACCAGGAGCCACCAGCACGACCAGCTGTACGCCCAGAAGCTCGCGATCGTCGTCTACTACGTGGTGGTGAACAGCGGAGTCGAGCTGACCACGCTGAGCGTCGAGGACCTGCGCAAGATCTCCGACGGCACCTGGAAGACCTGGGACCAGGTTCCCGGCGCGGGCGAGAGGTCCCTGCCGATCCGGATCGTCGGACGCGGGCAGAACTCGGGGACCCGGCAGATCTTCGAGCAGCGGGTGCTCGGCGGTGGTGAGAGCTCGCTGTCGTCAGACGAATGCCTCGTGAAGGACCGTAACCCGAAGGCGCCGGTCATCCGCTGTGAGCGCGACGACAACGCCCAGGTCATCCAGATGATCAGTACGATCCCCGGGGCGATCGGTTACGCCGACGCGCTGTCGACCACGGAGGCGCGCCGGGCCAACAGGATCACGGCGCTGACGCTGGACGGCAAGCCGTTCGACGTCTCGACCGCCATCGAGTCCGGCTACCCGTTCTGGACGGTTGAGTACATCTACATCAAGAGCAAGCCCGCGCCGGACTCCCTGACGGCGCACTTCCTCGATTTCGTGCTCAAGCACGAACGCGCCCGGATCCGGCTCACCGAGTCGGGCTTCAGGCCCTGCATGAGGCCACAGGGTCCCCTGGAGCTGTGCAACCTCCGCTGACCGGGCCGCTGCTCGGACCGGCTGTTCGTGACCCGGACCGCTCGGACCGGCTGTTCGTGACCGGACGGCTCAGACCGGCGGCTCAGACCGGCTGCTCGCCCCGCTTCGGGGCGGCCTGAGCCCGCAGCCGGGCGGCCTGCTCCTCCAGTCGCCGGGCCTGTTCTTCGAGTGAGGCGGCGGAGGCGGGCTGGACCTGAGGTTCGTCCTCTTCGCGCAGCTTGGCCGTCTCCGCCTTGAACACGCGCAGTGATCGACCGATGGAACGGGCCATCTCCGGCAGCTTCTTCGAGCCGAAGAGCACCACCAGGACGAGGACGATGATCAGTATCTCACCGGCTCCCAGATCAGCCATGACACATCCTTACGTGGAGTGGGATGCCGAGCACTTCTCCTTCGATGGTACGCACGCCACCGGCCGCCTCCGGCGCGGGCTCCGCCCGCCCGCGCCGTGACTCTCCGTACCGCGGTCTTCAGGTCACCTGCGGTTTCTGGCCGCCGCAGGGCGGAAACGGCCGGCTCTCAGCGGAGCAGGGCGTAACCGTACAGCGCTCCGGCCGGGCCGGTGGCGAGGGCACGGATCCGCCGATCGAGGAGACCGGGGTAGGACCCCTTCCTTTGACTGCCGCCGATGAGGACCACCGCGCCGTCGTCGGGAGAGCCGACAAGGAGATCGTCGAAGGCGTTCCCCTGTTGCCTGACCGAGGCCAGGGCGCCGCCGAAGCCGCGTTCCCCGCGGGGGATGAGGACGTTGTGGTGGCTGGTCAGGCCGCCGGAGCGGGTGCCCGCCAGCACCTGGACGGCGTTCTCGCCCGGCGCGCCGATCGCGAGATCGTCGTCTCCGTCCCCGTTGAAGTCACCGGCGGCGAGGGCGGCGCCGAAGCGGTCGGAGTAGCGCGTCTTCCCCTTGACGCCGTGGGTGTTCTGGGTCCACATCTCGCTGCCCAGGGCGGTCAACCCCCCACGCGAGCCGTACAGCACGTTGACCGCCCCGGCCCCGTACTCGAGCGCGCGCACGTTCGCGTCGAGGTCCTCTCCAGGAACGCCGATCGCGAGGTCGTCACGGTCGTCGGCGTTGAAGTCGCCGACGGCGAGGGCGGCGCCGAAGTGGTCCCACTTCTCGCCCGCGCCCTTCACGTTGGGGCTTTCCTGGGTGTAGACCCCCGCCTGGCGCGCGGCGAGGTCCAGGATCGTCACCGATCCCGCCCCGGACCGCAGCCCTCCGTCTCCCGGCGCGCCGACCGCGACCTCGTCCCGGCCGTTGCCGTCGAAGTCACCGACGGCGAGGACCGAGCCGAACTCGTCGGTGTTCAACGCGTCCTGGCCGATCCACGAGGTCGCCTTGGTGATCATGTACGGCTTGCGTCCCTTGACCCCGTACACGCCCACACCGCCCCCGACGTCGAGCCCGGGAGCCCCGATGACCAGCTCGTCGGCCTTGTCACCGTCGAGCTGACCGGCGGCGAGCGCGGCGCCGAACCGGTCGTGGGCCGGGCGCAGCCCGAAACCGGAGATGTTCAGCACCTTCCCCGGGCGCAGGCCCCGAGGTGACCCGTAGAACAGGTGCACCGTCCCGTCGCCGTCCGCCCCGGGCTCCCGGTCGCCCAGGAACTCCTCGGAAGCCCCGACGGCGAGGTCGGCGCAGCCGTCGCCGTTGAAGTCCCCGGTCGCGACGGCGGAGCCGAACGAGTCGCCCGTCTCCGCGGAGTCGGGCACGTCTGGGCTGTTCTGGGACAGCTGCTCGGCTCTGCTCACGCCGTACATGACGGTCACCGCACCGGCACGGAAGCCGCCGCCGACCGTGGCGTACGGCGCGGTGATCACCGCGTCGGCGCGGCCGTCCGCGTCGAAGTCGGAGGGCACTCCGGAACAGGCCCCGGCGGTGGCGGCGGTGGCGGTGGTGGCGGTTCCGGGGGCGAGGAGCGAGGCGACGAGAGCGGAAGCAAGGAGGACGCTCATATGTCGAACGGTCCCCACCCCTGGCCACGAACGCGTGAAATCCGCATGACCGACTCACGTAGAGAACATGCAGGTCTGGGGGGAACGACATGGGAATCCGTGCAGGTCCGGCCCCCGGGACGGGAAGCGGGGGGCGGGATGTCCCGTGCGGACGGGCCGTGGCGGACCGGCGGGGCGCGGGGGCCCGCACTTTCGAAGGGGCGCGATTCAGCACAGAATGAAGCCGCGAAGATCCTGCCAAGAGAAGGCGGCTCCGATGGACTTCCGTGATGACGCTGACCTCGACGCCTCCCAGGTGGAGGACATCGGCGGTGGGGGCGGTGGTTTCCCCGGCGGAGGCCTCATGATCGGTGGTGGTGTCGTCGGCGTCGTGGTGCTGGTCGCGGCGGCGGTGCTCCTGGGGATCAATCCCGCCGCCCTGCTGGGTGGTGGCGGTGGTGGCGGCGGTTCCCGGCCCGCCGGTGCGGCTCCGACCTCGGATCTTGGCAGTCAGTGCCGTAAGGGCAGCGACGCCGACCAGTCGGACAAGTGCCGCGTGGTCGGTGTGGTCAACAGCGTGCAGGCGTACTGGCGGGACGCGTTCGCCGAGCGCGGCAAGGGGGCTTACCGCACCGCCAGGACCATCCTGTTCACGGGAGGCGTGAACACGGGCTGCGGTCAGGCCAGCTCCGCGGTCGGTCCCTTCTACTGCCCGGCCGACAGCCGTGTCTACCTCGACCTGGGCTTCTTCTCCGATCTGGAGAGCCGTTTCGGCGCCAAGGGAGGGCCGTTCGCCCAGGCGTACGTGATCGCCCACGAGTACGGCCACCACGTGCAGAACCTGATCGGCACCTCACGGCGGGTCGGCAACGACCGGCAGGGGGCGCAGAGCGCCTCGGTCAGGCTGGAGCTTCAGGCGGACTGCTACGCGGGGGTGTGGGCGAAGAACGCCGTCACCACCGGGTTCTACGAGGGGCCGTTCACCTCCGCCGACATCCGGGAGGCGCTGGACGCCGCGGCGGCGGTCGGCGACGACAGGATCCAGCGGCGTACCCAGGGCAGGGTCGATCCGGAGGGCTGGACGCACGGCAGTTCGGAGCAGCGGGTGAAGTGGTTCACCACCGGCTACGAGACGGGAGCTCCCGCCCGCTGCGACACCTTCTCCGGCGGCATCTGACCGACGGACGAGCCCGAGCCCCGGCGGAGCGTTACGGGGAGTCCTCCGCGGGCGGTTCGGAGGGGAACGGGACCGTGGGATCCGAGGGGGCGTGGCCGGTTTCCGCGGGTGCCTCATGCCGGACGCGGGGCGCGGGCGAGGTAGTCCTGGAGCTCCCGGTGCCGGAACTGGTAGGCGCTTCCGACGACCCGGACGAGGCCGACCTCCTGACACCAGTGCAGGAACCGGCCCAGGCGCCAGGGCAGCCACCGGCCGGTCCATCGCCGGGTGCACAGCAGCATCGCGAGGTACCGCAGTCCGAGGGGCGCGCCGACGTGCCCGTACAGGAAGCCGATCAGCAGCACGGCGCCGGGCCCGCCGAGCGCCGTGCCGATCCCCAGCCCGGAGCCCAGCCCGGCCACGAGCCCGAACGCGAGACTGGCCCGGAGCACCTCCCGGGGATCCCGTACCCCCATGGTCCCGGGAACGGTGAGCGCCGTCACGATTCCGAGGCCGAGCGCGACCACGGCCGAGACCCCCTGTCCGACCGTGAACCCTGAGGTGAGCCAGGGCAGGAATCCGATGGTGAAGCTCGCCACGACCCCCACCGCGAGCCAGCCGCCGAGCCAGCACACCATGCCGATCACGCCCCCGAGGGCCAGGCGGCGCAGTCCGGTACGGCTGCGCAGCCGGTGCAGGTCCATCCTGAGGGGTTTCGACCAGGGAAAGCCCCAGGGGACGACGGACGCCCAGACGACCGGCAGGGAGACCACGACGTTGAAGAAGATGGGGATCGGGGAGGGCACGATCGGTAGCTTGGTCAACGCGAGCGGCGCGCCGAGCAGCCATGTCACGGTGATGATCGCGCTGCAGAGGAACCGGGGAAGGCGGGAGCCCGCCAGGGGCCACAGCTCGTGCGGCACGATGTCGGTGCCGGACAGTTTTCTGAACCCCACCGTGCGGCCGGTGGCGGCGTTGTCGGCGCAGTAGGCGGCCAGTGTGGTGAGCCAGGCGCGGACCCGGGCCGCCGACGCGTTCCCGGGCGGAGGACGCAGCGCGGTGGCGACCGGGATGAACAGATCCAGAAGATGCTCCTTGACCGCGTCCTCGGTCTCCAACCCCGGATCGGTCAGGGCGGCGGGATCGTTGAGGTAACGGCCGTCATCCGAGCCGTCGTCCCGCCGGTCGTAGACGAAGGCGGCCAGGGTGAGGCCCCAGGGGGTGGACAGGACCTTCGCCAGGGGGCCGAGCGGCGCGCGCTCGATCGTGTCCAGGACCTTGGTCCACTGTTCCGGGTCGTCGACCCGGTTGTGGAGGAACTCACGCGCCCTCGCCACATCGATCGGGCTGATCTGGATCTTGGCGATGTCCTCCTCCCGGCCCGCCGCCCGTTTCAGGGCTCGTCTCAGATCCCGGTACTGCTTGGTGCGGCAGGTCAGCACGAGCCCGGCCCTGTTCTGGGTGTCGCGCTGGTACTCGTTCAAGGCCCGCAGGGCCCTGCCCGCCTGTGAGGAGTAGCCGGAACCGAGGCCGCCGTCCATCTCGTCCAGCCCGTCGACCACGGGCAGCACCATGTGAGAGCCGATCAGCGCCCGGGCGGTGGCGGAGGAGAGGCCGTAGACGTCGGTCAGATGGCGGCGCAGCCATTCCTCGACCGTCCAGGCGGGAACCGCCCACGAGGTGGCCGACAGCCGGACGGGCACCGGATCCTCCGGCCGCCGCCCGTCCAGCAGACCCAGCATCAGCCTGAGCGCCAGCACGGTCTTCCCGGCCCCTGCCTCCCCCTCGATCACCAACTGCCGGGGCCGGAAGTCGCGGTGGTGGGCCACGACCTTGTCGAGGTCGTCCGGGGTGGGAGGAGCGGCGACGCCGCCGGTCCGCGCCGGGCGGAACGTGAACTCCAGGGCGATGGCCTCGCCGCGCCCCAGCAACTGCGCGAGTGCCTTCCCCTCGGTCTCCCGTACCTTTCTCGCCAGCTCGGCGGCCGGGTCCTCCTGTGGCCGCAGGGCCCGTATCGCGGGCCACAACGCCGCGAGGGCGACCGCAAGCGCGAGCAGGCCGACCACCGTGCCGAGCGGATCGATGGTTCCGATCTGGGCTTTCGGCAGCGCACGCCATCCCAGCGTTACTGCAGCGACGAGCGGAACCAGGCAGATGATCCCCAGGAAAATCGCGGCCCAACGGGCCCCTCCGCGTCTCACACCTACGGATGATGCGGCGCGGACCTGTAAAGCGCAGGAATTCCCATCCCAAGACATCGAACTGTGACAACCAGCCTTCGTACGGCCCACGCCACCGGGCAACCGGTGCCCGCCTACCATGGACCTCATGGCGCAGGTACTGGTCGTTGAGGACGATCCGGTGATCGGCGCGGAGCTGGTGGAAGCGCTGAAATGCCATGGACACCAGGCGGCCCTGGCCACCGACGGCGAGAACGCGTTCGAGCATGCCCGCCGTCGCGGGCCCGACCTGGTGCTGCTCGACCTGGGGCTTCCCGACATGGACGGCATCACCGTCTGCCGGGGGCTGCGGAGCGCCCTGCCGTACACGGTGATAGTGGTGCTGACGGCGCGTACCCAGGAGTTCGAGGTGGTGGTGGCGCTCGACGCGGGCGCTGACGACTATCTGACCAAGCCGTTCCGGCTGACCGAGTTACTGGCCAGGATCCGGGCGCATCTCCGCCGTCAGAACGCCCCGCTTGAGGAGCGGAGCGTGTCGGTCGGCAGGCTCCGGCTGGACGTCGCGGCACGCCGGGCCTACGTCGGTGATCAGGAGGTACCGCTGCGCCCCAAGGAGTTCGACCTGCTGGCCGCGCTGGCCGTGCGGGCGGGGGAGGTCGTGAGCCGCGAGCAGCTGATGGAGGAGGTGTGGGACGTCAACTGGTTCGGGCCGACCAAGACACTGGACGTGCACGTCTTCGCCCTGCGCCGTAAGTTGGCCGAGTACGGCGAGGATCCACGGCGGATCACCACGATGCGGGGCCGGGGCTACCGCTACGAGATCGACCTGTAGGCAGGGCGCTCCCTCCTGTCACATGTCACGTGTCACGTGGTTCTCAGCAGGAGGCTGAACACGGGAGGCGAGGCCCTGCGGAGGATCAGCCTGCCGCCCTCGGCCTCGGCGAGTGACCGGGCCAGCGCCAGCCCGATGCCGTGCCCGTTCCCGCCGCCGGAGCGGCGCGCGAACACGTCGTGTCCCTCGGGCACCCCTGTCCCCTGGTCGGAGACCTCGATCGCGGCGCCGTCACCGAGATCCACGACGTCGATCGTGACCTCACCACTGCCGTGAACGGCGGCGTTGTCGAGCAGCACGTACAGGATCTGCCGGACGGCCGCGGGGGAGGCCGCGATGGAGGGCAGCTCGTCGGGCAGGCGGACGGTGAGCCGGCGACCGTTGGCCGCGAGGCTCGCGTGCAGGTGTTCCTCGGTCTCCTCGAGGAGTGCTCGCACGTCGAGTGTCCTCTCACTCGTCTGGCTCTCCCTGGCCAGCCGTACGAGGTCGTCGACGATGGTGTGGAGCCGCTCGCCGCGCGTGATGGCCGTGTCGATCGCGTCGCGGAGATCCGGTTCCGGGCGAGCCAGGGCCGACTCCAGCCCCAGGAGCATGCCGGTGAGGTGGGTGCGCAGCTGGTGCGACACGTCCGCGCTGAAGGCGCGCTCGCGGTCGAGCACCTGGCCGAGCCGTCGCGCCGTCGACTCCAGGGCGAGGCCCGCGGCATCGGCTTCGCGCACGGTTGAGCGCGGGGCCCTGATGCTGAAGTCGCCGGAGCCGAGTGCCTGCGCCGCGGCGGTCAGGTGTTCCAGGGGGGCGGCGAGCCGGGCCGACTGGCGCAGCGCGAAGACCGTCGCGAGCCCGATCACCACGACGGCCAGCGCGGCCATGACCAGCCAGGCCAGGTGCACCCGGTCCTCGACCACGTCGTACGGCGTGGCCACCCGGACGACGGCCGCCCTGACCTCGTCGGAGGGCACGGGGACCGCCACGGCGAGAACATCGTTCTCGACGGCCTGGTGCACACGGCCGTCCAGCGACCTCTCCGCAACGCCGGACCGCCGCGGGCCCTCGCCGGTCAGCAGCGAGCCGCCCTCGCCGTAGATCCCGACGGACAGGCCGGAGGGCAGCTTGCCCGGCAGCGAGACCGGAGCCCGGCGGTTCTGGACGATCTCGTCGGGTACGGCGGCGGCGATCCAGGTGGCGGTGCGCTCAAGCGTGGCCGCCGTCTCGTCGTGGTAGAGCCGCTCGACCGACAGCGCGAGCGGGATCGCGAAGAGCGCGACCGCCAGCGCCGCCACGCCCGCCATCGAGGCGAGCAGCCGACGGCGCAACGGCGTGCCGTGCGGCTCCTGTCTCGGTCTGGGCATACGCACCGGCTCAGCATGTCGAAGTGAAGGTAAGCGGAACGACAACGTGGTGTCGCGGGTCGCCGTGCCGCCCCCGTCCGGCCCGATGCCGGTCACCGCCACCGTACGTTGCCTGACCTGGGCTTTTTCACTGCGGACCGCCACATACCGTGAATCCGTGCGTGTACTGGTTGTTGAGGACGAAGTTCGCACCTCGGCGCTGCTGCAACGGGGTCTTGCCGAGGAGGGATACGCGGTCGACGCGACCGCCGACGGAGCGGGAGCCGTGTGGCAGGCCACGGAGTTCGGTTACGACGTCGTCGTGCTGGACGTGCTCCTGCCCGACATGGATGGCTTCGAGGTGTGCCGGCGTCTGCGGGCAGAGGGGTGCTGGGTGCCGGTCCTGATGCTGACCGCGCGGGACGCGGTGATCGACCGGGTGCGCGGGCTGGACGCGGGCGCCGACGACTACCTGACCAAGCCGTTCAGCTTCGCCGAGCTGTCCGCGCGGCTGCGGGCGCTGATCCGGCGTGGCGCGCGCGAGCGGCCGGTCCTGCTCCAGGTCGGTGACCTGAGACTGGACCCGGCGAGCCGCAGGGCCTGGCGAGGACCGGCGGAGCTGGAGCTGTCGCCGAAGGAGTTCGCCCTCCTGGAGCTCTTCCTCCGGCACCCGGGTCAGGTGCTCACCCGCACCCACATCCTGGAGAGCGTCTGGGACTACGCCTATGACGGCGTGTCGAACGTCGTCGACCAGTACGTCGCCTACCTGCGGCGCAAGATCGACCGGCCTTTCGGCGTGAAGCACCTGGAGACCGTCCGGGGCGCGGGCTACCGGCTGAGGGTTCCCCTGCTGTCGGGCACCGGGTGATCCGCGATGTCGTTGCGGTCGCGGCTCGTGACGCTGTTCACCCTCGGCGTGGCGGCGGTGATCGCCATTGCCGGGGCCGTGTTCCTCAACCAACTGCGATCCTCGCTCGACAGCGCTCTTGACGAGACGCTGAACGCCAGGGCGGACGCCGTGGCGGCCCGGCTCGCGCTCACCCGGCCCGTTTCGCCGCCCGAGCACGAGGGCGACCAGCGGGACGATCACCAGGGGGAGTTCTCCGAGTCAGACGAGGTGACACAGATCCTCACCCCGGAAGGCGGCGTGCTTGAGGCGACCGGTGCGCCCAGGGGAAAGGCACTGCTGACGGCCGACGAGCTGCGGCGCGCGTCCGAGGATCCGCTGTCGTTCACCACGACCGTCGCGGGCGAGCGGGTACGGCTTCTCGCCACCCCGGCCCGTGGCGCGGGCCGTACGGTCGTCGTGGTCGGCACCAGTACGGAGGTCGTCGACGCCGCGCAGCGGCGGGCCAGGACCGCCATCTGGGTCGCGAGCGTGCCCGCCGCCGTGGTCGCGGGATTCGGGGCCTGGCTGCTGGCCGGTGCCGCGCTTCGTCCCGTGAACCGGATGCGCCGCAGACTGACGGAGATCACCGAACACGACCTCGGCGCCCGTCTGCGCGTCCCCCGCACCCGCGACGAGATCGCCGCGCTGGCGCGGGCGATGAACGCGTTGCTGGACCGGCTCCAGCGTGCCATGGCCCGCCAGCGCGGCTTCGTCGCCGACGCGGGGCACGAGCTTCGCACCCCGCTGACCGCGCTCAAGGCGGAGCTGGAACTGGCGGCCAGGCCGGGGCGTTCGCGTCAGATGCTGGACGACGCCATCGCGGCCGCGGCGACGGACACCGAACGGCTCATCCGGCTCGCCGAGGATCTTCTGCTGCTCGCCCGGTCCGACGAGGGCCCGGACTTCCTGCGACCGGAGCCGATCGTCCTGTCCGAGGTCGTGGCCGCCTCGATCCGAAGCGTCGAGGCGGTCGCCACGAGCCGGTCGATCGAGATCGTCCTGCGCGCGGAGGCGGAGTTCAGGGTCGTCGCCGATCCGGACCGGCTCCGCCAGGCCGTGGAGAACCTGCTCGGCAACGCGCTGCGGCACGCCCCCGAGGGGAGCGTGATCGACGTCGATGTGCGGCGCGGTACGGGAGAGGGCGGCAGGCGGACCGTCGTGATCGAGGTGCGCGACCACGGGCCGGGGTTTCCACCGGACTTCCTCCCGTACGCGTTCGAGCGCTTCCGCCGCGCCGACCCAGGGCGCGCGCGCGAACGGGGCGGAGCGGGACTCGGCCTCGCCCTGGTGGCCTCCATCGCCCGCGCCCACGGGGGTGACGCCAAGGCGGCCAATCATCCGGACGGGGGCGCACGGGTGTCGATGTTCATTCGCGACGCCTAGCGGCGTCGTTGATGGCGACACCTCCGTCGCTCCTTTGCTCCTCGGTTCGGAAGCTGAACGGCGGAGCGTTGGAAACCAACACCGATCGCGTCGGCGTGAGTGGTTCCCACTCAGACGGCGGGCGCTCCCGGGATCCGGCCGGTCAGGGCCTATCCGCTGTTCCGCAGCGCGTTGACCTCGACTTCCCGGTACCGGCGCTGCCCGCCCGGGGTGTGGATGAAGGTGAGCTTGCCCGCATCGGCCCACCGGTTGACGGTCTTGGGATCCACCCCGAACAGGCACGCGACCTCGCGAGGGGTCAGGAACCGCTCGGCGACGCCGTCGAGGGCGAAGGTGCCGTCAGAGCCGATGACCAGGATGGCCGTCATGGGGGGCCTCTCGGTGGGAGTGTGGGATGGAAGCGGCCGGGCGGCTCACGGAGCGTGGTCGGCGCGGGACGCCCGGGGATCAAGGGGTTACGGGCGTATCCGGTCGATGATCTCGGCGTGGCGGGCGAGCGCTTCGGCCAGCCGTTCCGGGGTGCTGCGGCCGACGGAGGCCCGCGCCCCGGCCGTGTGCTCGGTGGCGGTGACCGGCTGGTAGAGGTG
>NZ_JBFBCE010000039.1:0-87416 GCF_040689595.1 Streptosporangium sp. NPDC051023
CCGCTGAGCGGACCCGGCGGCCGGCGTGCGACGACGTCTTCCTGGAAGGTGGGGGCGGAGCTAGTCTGGGCGGACGCCTCGGTGCGGGACTGCCCAGCCGAGCGCATCCAGAGTGGAGCACGTCATGGGGAACCCCCTCATTGAGCCGGTCCGGCCGCTGCCGCCCACGCTTGTCGCGGAACTGGTCACCTCACCCTCTCTTGAACAGCTGCTGAACCGCTTCCTCGACGAGGCGCCGCGCTGCCTTGCCTCCTTCGCCGCCGGCGTCTACGTGCACGATCACGCGACCGGGCGTCCCGCCGCCGCGGAGGTGCGGGGCCTGGGCAACTACTACGTGCGCAGCTACGAACGTCACGGCCGGGACCGGGATCCCGTCGTGCAGAGCGCCCTGCGCGACCGCCGGGTCTGCGACAGTGACTCCCTGATGCCGCGGGAGGAGTGGCTGAAGCTCCCGGTCGTGCATGACGTGTTCGCGCCACACGCCATGGCGCGGGTGCTGTGCGCGCCGTTCGTCGTCGGCGCCGAGGTGGCCGGCACGTTGAACCTGGCCCGGCGGGACGGAGAGCCGGAGTTCACCGAGGCGGACCGTGACGCGGCCCGTGCGGCGGCCACGGTGCTGGGCATCGCCGTGTCCGCGGTACGTGAACGTGCCTCGGTCGAGCGCGAGCGCGTCCAGTTGACCGAGGCGTTGGACCGTTGCAGCACACCGGTGGTGCTGACCGACCTGGGGCTGGCGCGACGTCACCTCAACGCGCCCGCGGTCGCCTTGTTCAACCGGCTCGGGGACGCCCGCCCGGAGGTCGAGCGGCTGCTCGACTGCGACGACGACGAGAGGGCGATGGCCTCCTGGACCGCTGACGGCGGCCAGGAGGCCGGGCTGCACCTCACGATCACCTCACAGCGGCTGCCGAGCCAGCCGGACGTGATCGTGTCGGTCATCATCACGCGGAATGAGTCATCGCGTGCGATCGCGCCGGCCCGTCTGGCGTTGCTCACACCACGCGAGGTCGAGATCGCCACGCGCGCGCTCACCGGCCGTCGGGACGGCGAGATCGCAGCCGATCTGGTCATCAGCCAGCACACGGTCAAGCACCATCTCAAGTCGATCTACGCGAAACTCGGCGTGCACACGCGCGCGGAACTGCTCGACCGGCTGCTGTTCTGAAGCCGCCCTCAGGTCCGGGAGCCTGCCTCGAACGGCGGCTCCCCTCCCGTCATGGGGCGGGGTGGCCTGCGACCAGGGCGGTGTCGGCGCCCACCTCGCCGATCTTCCGCGCGCCACCCGGGTCGCCGAGGGGCAGTGCACGGCCCGGCAGCGGCTGCCCGAAGAAGAGGAGGGAATCCTCCAGATGGGCGTTCAACGTCTCGTCCCTGCGGGCGACACGATCCACGACGATCGCGGAGACAGGGCATTCGACCTCGCACGCGCCGCAGTCGATGCACTCGCCGGCGTTGATGTAGCTCTTCCGCTCGCCGACATAGATGCAGTCGACGGGACAGACCTCGACGCAGGAGCGGTCGAGGACGTCGATGCAGTCGGCACCGATCACGTAGCTCATGGATGTCCTTACCGGAGTGGAGGGGTGTTCGCCCCAGGGGGCGGGGTCAGGCGCCGTCGGTGGAATGGCCGGGGAACAGGGTGAGCCCTGGTTCGAGGTCGACGGCCACGTGGTTCATGGCGGTGGCGACCTCACCGAAGCCGACGGACATCAGTTTCACCTTGCCCTCGTAGTCGGTGAGGTCGCCGGCGGCGTACACGCGGGGCAGGTTGGTCCGCATCGACCGGTCGACGGCGACCGACCTCGCCCGGAGTTCGAGGCCCCAGTCCCGCAGCGGGCCCAGGTCGCTGATGAAACCGAGCGCGGCGATCACGTGGTCGGCCGCGAGTACCGTCTCGTCACCGGACCTCGACCGCAGCGTCACCTTCGCGAGGCGGCCCGCCGCCAGGTCTCCGTCAAGCGCGGTCACGTGAGTGTCGGTGTGAATCCGGGTCCGCCCGGCCCGGACGCGCTCAAGGGTGGCCGCGTGCCCGCGGAAGGCGGCCCGGCGGTGCACGAGGGTTACCGAGCGCGCGATCGGTTCGAGCGCGTCCGCCCAGTCCAGAGCACTGTCGCCGCCGCCCACGATGACCACGTCCCGGCCGGTGTGCGCCCGAGGGTCCACCACGAAGTACGACAGGCCCGTGCCGAGCCATTCCTCGCCGCACCCCAGAGGACGCGGGGTTGGAGTGCCGATGCCGGACGTCAGCACGACGGCGCGGGCGTGGACGACCGTGCCGTCGTCCAGCGTCACGACGGGCTCGCCGTCGCGGTGCTCAAGCGTCACCGCCTGCCGGCCCAGGAGGTATGTCGGGGTGAAGGCCGCCGCCTGCTCCAGGAGGGCGGCGACGAAGTCGCGGCCCCTGATCGCGGGTAGCGCGGCGACGTCGCGGATCTCCTTCTCCGGATACAGAGCCGTCACCTGGCCGCCGGCCTGCGGCAGGACGTCGACGACGACGGTGGCGAGGCCGCGGAACCCGGCGTAGTAGGCGCCGTACAGGCCCGTCGGTCCGGCACCGACGATGAGGACATCGGTCGACACGATCTCGGACACGGTCTCGGACATGGTCACCGAAGGCCTCCTGAGGATTAGGCGATGCGCTTCGCCGTCGAATGTAGGAACGGCGTCCCCGGTAGTCCTCCGAGCAGGACCGCTCACCGGACCGTCCGTGAGATTCCTCCGTCGCCCGCGCTGCCGGCCATCGCGGTCCGCTGGGCGAACCGGACTCGTTGTCCGCCCTTCCGGCCGGATGGTCTGCTCTCGGGACCGGCATACGGCGATCTCGATCGCACCTGGAGATGCCGCGGTGAAGACCCGTGGAGCAGACATGACCGAGACCGTGAACTCCCAGCCCGTGCCCGCCCAGGTGAGGCCCACTCCGGCCAAGCCGGTCCGGAGACACCGCGCGGGGATGTTGCCAGGCCGCCAGGACTGGTCGAGCTGGCCGCACTACCAGGGCGCCGGGGCCGGCTTCCGTGGCTACTGGTACCCCGTCTGCTTCTCCTCGCAGGTCGGAGACAAGCCCCGCGCCGTCACCCTGCTCGGTGAGCGCCTGTTCGTCATCCGCGACAGGGGCAAGATCTACGGCATGAAGGACCGGTGCCCCCACCGGGGGGTGCCGCTGAGCCACGGCGACAAGCAGTTCCCCGGTACGATCTCGTGCGTCTACCACGGCTGGACCTTCGACCTGGAGACCGGCGACCTCAAGGCCGCGATCACCGACGGCCCGCTGTCCCCGATCTGCGGCAAGGTCACCCAGCCGACCTACGACGTCGAGGAGCGCCTCGGCCTGGTCTGGGTGTACATCGGCGACGGCGAGAAGCCGCACCCGATCGACGAGCAGCTCCCCGAGGAACTGGTCGGCAACCCGGCGGTCGTGGGCCAGCGGATCCAGGCCCGCGCGGGCAACTGGCGGTTCGCCTGCGAGAACGGCTACGACGAGGGACACGCCAAGTACCTCCACCGCACGGCGCTGTGGCGGCTGTTCAAGCCGATGCCGGTCTGGAACACCACCAAGATCGTCAAGCGTGGCCGCTGGATCTACCGGGTGCAGCAGGAGCAGTACTGGGAGGCGGACTTCCCGGGGCTCGGCACCTGGTCGGGGACGGCCTGGTACAAGGCCCGTCGCCCGAAGGGGGTCCAGAACATCGGCAACACCGCTTCGCACCGCGAGGTCAACCCGACGATCGCGGCCCAGGAGTTCCCCGGCTTCGCCTCCGTCAGCATGCCGGGTGTCCTGCGGATCGCGTACCCGACCTTCATCCACTACGAGTTCTACGTGCCGGTGGACGCCGACAACCACCTGTACGTCGGCATGCTGGCCGACTTCAAGAAGGGCGTGAAGACGCTGCCGTTCTACGCGAAGTACCTCGGCGCGGTGCGGTGGCTCTTCCACGGTCAGTTCTCCGGACAGGACAAGTGGATGGTCGAGGTCACCGACGCGCCGCCGGAGAAGCTCTACCGCCCCGACGACTCGCTCCTGCAGTGGCGCAAGCTCGCCGAGGACACCACCGAGGAACGGCTGGAACGGCTGCGCGCCCAGGGCATCGAGCCCACCGACCCCACCGCGGGCTGAGCCGCGGCCCCACAGAGAAACGGAGCCAACCCGATGTCCGACATCGTGCTCGGGGTGGGGGCGTCCCACTCAACCCTGATGAACACCCACTGGGACCAGGTCGTGCACACCGACCGGGCCGAGGCCTTCCGCGGTGCCCTGGACACCGCCCGGCGGCGCGTCGCGGAGGCACGCCCGGACGTGGTGGTGATCGTCGGGTCGAACCACTTCCGTGGTTTCTGGCTCGACCTGATCCCCGCCTTCACCGTGGGCGTCGGCGAGGTCGTCGCGGCCGGCGAGGCGGGGACCCCCAAGGGCCGGCAGAAGACGGACCCCGGGTTCGCGCAGGCGCTGGCGGCCGACCTCGTCGAGGCCGGAACCGAGGTGGCGATCTCGGCCCGGCTGCAGATCGACCACGGGCAGTCGCACGCGATCCAGTACCTGCTCGACGGCCTGGACGTGCCGGTGGTGCCACTGGTCGTCAACGTCTTCGCCCGGCCGCTGCCCACGCTGGCGCGCTGCGTCCGGCTCGGCGAGAACCTCGCCGCGGCCGTCGGACGGATCGCCGGGGAGCGCCGCGTGGTCGTGATCGCCTCCGGCGGGCTGTCCCACAGGCTCCCGTGGCCGAGCGACTGGACGGATCCCCAGGGCGACGACGAGGCCTTTCTCGTGGACGCCTGGATCAACGGGCGAGGCGAGTGGGAGCGGTACGACAAACGGCGCCGGGAGATCATCGTGGCCGCCCGCCCGACGATCTCTCCCGAGTTCGACCGGGAGTTCCTCGACGACCTCGAGAACGGCCGCCTCCGCCGTTACGCGTCGATGACGACCGCCGAGGTGGAGTCCGCGGCAGGGAACGGCGGCCAGGAACTGCGCACCTGGCTGGTGATGGCGGCCGCCCTCGGCTTCACGCCGGGCACACCACTGGTCTACGCGCCCATGCCCGAGTGGCTCACCGGAATGGGCGTGGCCGTGCTCGATCCCGCCGCCGCCCCCGCCACGGCCTCAGGAGACCACCGATGACGCGCCTCCCCTCACCCCCGGCCGGCGCCGCACCTGAGAGCCGCTTCGCCGACGCCGGCGGCGTCACCTACCACTTCCACGAGCTCGGCGCGGGCCCGGATACGATCTTCCTGCACGGCGGCGGCCCCGGGTGCACCGGCTGGAGCGACTTCGGCCCGGTCACGCCGTACTTCTCCGCCGACCGGCACTGCCTGATCGTGGACATCCTCCAGTATGGCAAGTCCGACAAATGCCGCATCAGTGGCCCTATGTGGGACTTCCACGCCGCCAAGACCGTCGCGCTCATGGACACCCTCGGCCTGGAACGGGCCGACTTCATCTGCAACTCCTGGGGCGGCACCATCGCGCTGTGTCTCGCGGCCCGGTATCCCGGCCGCGTCCGCTCCCTCGTGGTGACCGGCAGCATGCCGGTCTTCTACGGACCGCTCGCGCCCCTGCCCGAACGCGGCCACCGCGGCCGCGCCGCCCGCGACATCTACTACGGCGGCGAGGGACCCACCCGCGAGAAGATGCGAAACCTGATCACCCGGCTGGAGTGGTACGACGCCGGCCGCCTGCCCGAGGAGACCGTCGACATGCGATGGCGGCAGAGCCTCGACCCGGGAGAGCGGGAGCTCGCCGCGATGTCGGACTCACCACGCGGAGACTGGCAGGACCTCACCGACGAGCTCGGGCGGATCGAGGCACCGGTGCTCTTCGTGTGGGGACGGGAGGACGCGTTTCTCACCCCGGACTACCCGCTCATGCTGTCGCGCATGGTCAAGCGCGGAAACCTGCACGTCATGGAGCACGTCTCCCACCACCTGCAGGAGGAACGGCCCGCCGCCTACCACGCGGTCGTCGACGGGTTCCTCCGCTCCGTCGACCACCCGTGACCCGGCCCGCCCGTCGGCCACCCGTGACCCGGTCCGTCCCGGGGGACCGCCCGTGATCCGGCCCGTCCCGGGGATCGTCCGTGACCCGGGCCGTCCCGGGGACCGCCCGTGCGCGAACCGCTGACCCTCTCCGCGGTGCCGGCCAGGGCCCGCGCGCCGCGGAGGACGCCCGCCCGGAGCGACACCCGGGTGCACCACGTCAACCGGCACCGCTGAGCGCCGGGAACCGCCCGACCCCCTCGACCACTGGAGCAACCCATGACTTCCAGCACCATCGTTCCCACCATCTGGACCGAACTGGCCGGTGTCGACTTCCGGGTCACCACCGTCGACGCCGGTGGGATTCCGACCCGCTCCCTCCAGGCGGGCACCGGCGAACCGGTGATCTTCCTCCACGGCACCAGCGGACACTTGGAGGCCTTCGCCCGCAACATCGGCGACCACGCCAGGCGGTACACCTGTCACGCCATCGACATGCTCGGTCACGGATACACCGGCAAGCCGGACTTCCCCTATGAGATTCCCCGCTACCGCGATCACCTGCTCGCCTACATGGACGCCAACGGAATCGAGTCCGCCCACATCGTGGGGGAGTCACTCGGCGGATGGGTCGGCGCCCGTACGGCGATCGACGCGCCGGAGCGAGTCGCCTCCCTCCAGTTGCTCTGCGCCGGAGGCACCGTGGCCAACCCGCAGATCATGGAGCGCATCCGCACCACCACCCGGGAGGCGGTCACCAGGGACGACGTCGAGCTGACCCGGGCGCGGATGCGGCTGCTGATGGCCGACGCCGAGGACGCGACCGAGGAACTGGTCGCGATCAGGCACACCATCTACCACCGGCCCGACTTCGTCGCCAGCATCGACAACCTCCTGTGCCTGCAGAACATGGAGACCCGGGTGCGGAACATCCTCCGCTCGGAACACCTCGCCCGGATCACCGCGCCCACCCTGATCGTGTGGGGCCGTGACAACCCCTTCGGCGAGGTACCCGAGGCCGCCGCGATGCACGAGGCCATCGCGGGCTCGGAGCTGGTGCTGTTCGACGAGTGCGGCCACTGGCCCCAGCACGAGCAGGCCGCGCGGTACAACGAGGTGAGCCTCGCCTTCCTCGCCAAGCATCCGGTCTCCAGGTGAGGAACCAGAGTTCTCGCGCGTACCGCTTTTCGCTGAGGCGGGCGCCGAGCAGGCGGGCGGCCGTCCTCCCGGTCGGTCAGCCCGTCGCCTGGAGCGTGCGGGAGATGCCGAGTGCGGCGGTGCGTAGCGCGGCCGTGAACCGGCCCTGGTTCATCCGGAAGGTGGGGGCCGTGATCGACAGCGCGCCGGCCAGCGTGCTGGCGTCCGCGAAGACGGGTACGGCCAAGCTCGTGTAGCCGAGCCTGGTCTCCTCGGCCTCGACCGCGAGACGTTCGGCCCGGATCTTGTCGAGCTGGGCCCGGAGCCGTCCGGGCTGGATGATCGTCTTGTGGGTCAGGGGAGTGAGGCCGTGCCGGACGACCTCGTGGAAGAGCACCGGGGGTGAGAAGGCGATGATCACCTTCCCGGTGGCGGTGCAGAACAGGGGGAGCCGCCCGGCGACCCGGGACTGCTTCCGCAGTCCCCGGTGCACCATGAGCTTCTCGACGTACAGCACGTCGAGGCCCTCATGGATGGCGAAGTGGACCGTCTCCTGGGTGGCGAGCAGCAGGTCCTCCATGTAGGGCAGGGCCGCCTCGCGCAGGATCCGCTGCCGGGGCACCCGCTGGCCGATTTCGAAGAGCCGCAGGCCGAGGCGGTAGCGGTTCCCCGCCCGCTCCAGCACCCCCCAGCCGAGCAGTTCCTGGGCGAGCCGGTGCACGCTGGCCTTCGCCACCCCGGTGCGCCGGACGAGCTCCGCGAGCGAGAGGGAATCGTCCTCCGCCGTGAAGGCTTCGATGATCAGGCGCGCCTTGCCCAGGACGGAGTTCATCGCCTCGGCGTCGCCGGTGCACGCCGGAGTGGTGACCGCCGCCGATCCGGGACGGGCGAACGGAAGCGTTGTCATGGCAGGGACCTCCCGGTTGCTTCGGAGACCTGCGAAGAGTTTGGCTCGTTCCATGGGAAACCGCCACCCCCGGCCGTCGTGACGGGGACCCGGGCGGACGCACCGGCGGTGGCGCGATCTCCGCATCCCCCCGGGCGGTGGGCGCGGACGGGCGTCAGGGTGCTGTCCGAGGGGTCCGCCCCGGGCACCGTCCCAGTCATACGCCCACCTCTGATCGGGACCGGGTGACCGTGGTGACGGCGGTGCGGATCAGATGCCGGGTGAGCCGTTCCATCTCCCGGACGTCGGCGGTGTTCATCCCCATGGAGAAGTCGATCTCGAACGGCGCATCGGTGACCTTGGGCATGCCGATGCGTACGGTCGGGATTCCCCGGTTCCGCAGGATGTTGGCGTCGGTCGCGCCGCTGTTGCCGCGGATCACCTCGTGCGGGCGTCCCTCCATGGCCTCCCAGGCGGCGGTGGCGCTGCGGACCACCCAGCTCCGCGGGTCGGAGGCGGTGCCGGGGATGGCGAGCACCATCTCGAACGTCACCACGGTGCCGGGCAGTTCGGCGCGGATCTTCTCGATCGCGGCACCGAACTCCCGCTTGGCCTCCATGGGAGTCGTGCGCGGGCTCAGGCGCAGGTCCACGAGCAGCCGGCAGGTGGCCGGGGTGACGGCCGCCATGTGCGGCCGGCCTCCCTCCACCGCGGCGACGATGCCCTGGGGGGCGACCGTCTCGCCGGTGTGCCGGTCGGTGTAGTCGGCGAACCACTCCTCGAGCCGTACGGCGACCTCACCCGCCCGGGCGATCGCGTTCTCGTACGGCAGGCGATGCCGTGAGCCGACATAGGTGTGCACACCGTGGACGGTGACCTCGAACCAGGCCAGCCCCACCTCCTCAGAGGAGACCGTCCAGCCGGGCTTGGCGATCACCGCGAAGTCCGCCCAGACTCCTTGTTCGAGGAGGAACGAACAGCCGACGCCCTGCCCGACGTTGCGCCGCCCGCCGCCGGGCGGCGCGTTGACGGGCATGCCGCCAGCCCCGAACGCGACCAGCAGGTCCCCGGTCAGCGGCAGCCCGGCGCGGTGGACGGCCTCGGCGGCCATCAGCACGCAGGCGGCGTGGCCCTTCGGGTTACCGGCGCCGAGCCCGATCACCAGGTCGCCCTCGACACGGGCGGCCGGTCGCATGTCGGGGCGCGCTCCGGGGCCGGTCCACGGAACGTCCTCGTCCTCGCGGCCGGTGGTCAGCGTGTCGAGCGGCGCGTACAGCATGAGGTCGGGGCCGCTGCCGTCGCCGCGCAGCCGCCCCCACGCGTTGGCCTGCCGGTCGTCGAGCGGCTGGGTCGCCGCCGTGATGCCGGCGGCCGTCAGGGTGTCCGTGATGTGCTCGGCGAGGCGGCGTTCGCCGCCGGTCGGGCTGGGGACGTTCACCAGGCCGCAGAGCAGTTCTCGCAGCCGGGCCGCGTTGACGTGCCGCCAGGCCGCCGCGACCTGGTCACGCCGGTGGCGATCGAGGCCGGCCAGTCCGTCCGGGACCTTCACTGGTTGATCCGGCGGACCTGGGTGTTGCTGGTCCGGGCGAACCAGCGCCAGAGCGCCGGTGCCGCCGCGAGGGCGCCGCAGACCAGCAGGATCAGCGGAATGCGTGGCATGGGATCTCCTCGGGGGGTCACGTCGTGCCGCTCGCGGCCCGCCTCTCGGCGGACTCCTGTCGCCTCGGCCATGTCGTGATGATCGGCCGAGCGGAAGGGCTTGCCCATGGAAACGTCTCGTTCAGCGGAACGAGGTCCGGACGTGGTCGCGTTCACGGGTGCGGTGTACGGGTGTTTCCCGGCTCGCACCATGCGCCTTCCCGGGACCTGCATGATCGAGCGGGCGGGCTGATGACGACCGAGCGGTCGGTGCGAGCCCATCGCAGCCACGTCTCCTGCACCACGTCCTCGGCCTCGCCCACGTCTTGCAGGACGCGCAGACCAATCGCGAAGAGCCGGGGCGCGGTGCTGACGAACGCCGAAACGGCTCCGTCCCATTTTCTGATCGACCGGTCATCGGTCTGCTCCGGATGGTCTCTGTGCGACTCCAACAGGTTCATGGTCACGATCTCGGCTCCGTTCGCACCCCAGCATCCGGCGATGCCGCTGTGATCACGGTCGTTTCTCGAGCCTCTCCATCGCGCCCTGGTCGATACCCTGGCCCGGGCCGCTGGGGCCCTGTGGTGGGTACCGGGGCGTAGCACGAGCCGCTTCGTTCGATCAGGTCCCCGGCGGCGCAAGACCGGCCCGCGCCGCTGAAACCGCCCGGCAACCCGACGCCGTGACCGCCGCTATCCTCGACGCCGCCGACCACGCGGAGGAGTGACACTCCCATGCCTGCGATTCTCACGGGCGAGGGGCTGGCGGAGGTGCTGGCCGGGGCGTCGACGGTGATCGATGTGTCGAATTCGCCGTCGTTCGCGCGGAAGGCGGTGGTGGAGTTCTTCCAGACTTCCACCGGCAACCTGCTGGCGGCGGAGGCGGTAGCGGGTGTGGGTCGTCATGTGGCGCTGTCGGTGGTGGGCACCGATGATGGCGCCGCCCTGGGCGAGATCCGCTACCGCGACTGGCTCAAGCAGAACACCACCCGGTAACAGCGGCTCCTCGCCACGCTCAAGCACATGTTTCGTCCCGGTGGACGACGGGAATTCGCCCATCGCCAGAACCGCGCCCCCGCCGCCCGCCCTGAGCGCGGCCGGCCATCAGAAAGAAGTCGCCGGCGATCACGTTGCGCGAAACACCCCTTCTGACAACGAAGGTAGGACTCTGATGACGAATCTGGAACCGCAGGGGACCGTCACCGTTCCCGGGCCGGCACGGATCGACACCCTCGACAGTCTGCGTGAGCACCTGCAGTGGGCGATCGAACTGGAACACGCAACATTGCCGCCATACCTGTGCGCGCTGTACTCCCTGGATCCGGAGCGCAACCCTGAGGCAACGGAGGTGGTGGGCGGCGTCTTCGTCGAGGAGATGCTGCACCTGGCGCTGGTCGCGAACCTGCTCAACGCCGTCGGCGGCCAACCGCGCCTCGACATGCCGGGGGTGTTGCCGCCCCATCCCCGGAGGCTGCCCCACAGCGATTTGGAACTGTCGCTGCTCCCGTTCGGCCCGGAGGCCCTGGAGATGTTCCTGCGCCTGGAACGGCCTGCGCCGCCCGGTGCCCCGGCGGAAGGCGACGGCTACGAGACGATCGGGCAGTTCTATGACGCGATCGAACAAGGACTGCGTGACCTGTGCGACCGGCTCGGCGAGCGGGAGGTTTTCTGCGGCGACCCCGCCCGCCAGGTGAGCGGCAGCCATTTCCGGCACACCGCGGGTTCGTTGTTCGCGGTGGAGGATCTGGAGTCGGCGCTGGGGGCGCTGGAGGAGATCGTTGAACAAGGTGAGGGCACGGCCCGGGGCGAGGTCTGGGACGGAAACCAGGACGTCTTCCACCCCGATCGGGACGAGGTCGCCCACTACTACCGCTTCCAGGAACTCAAACTCGGCCGGCGCTACCGGCGCGGCGACACCCCGCAGTCCGGGCCAACCGGCGAGCCGATCTCGATGAACCTGGCCGCCGTGCACCCGATGCGGCCCAACCCGCGGCTGTCCGATCACGCCCAGGGCAGCGCCATCCGTACCGCGCAGGAAGAGTTCAACCGCACCTACTGCACCCTGTTGAACCAGCTGGAGCAGGCCTTCAACGGCGACCCGAACCTGCTCGGGGTCGCCGTCGGCACCATGTACGCGATCAAGCCCCAGGCCAACGCCCTAATGCTGATGCCCGACGAGGACGGCACCACGGCCGGCCCTACCTTCGACTACGTGCCACCGGAGCGACGCTCATGAGCGTCGAGATCACCGCCTCCCCGCCGCGCACCACCCTCGACGACCTCGAAGGTGCGAGGGCGGCGCCCATTCGGATCTGAAGGGGCCGGTCAAGATTCCATCGTCGGTCCCGTGCCCGTGGGCTATCCGGTACCCGGCGCCGCCCGGTCGAGCGTGGCCTTCAGCTCGGCGCGCCCCCTGATGCCGAGCTTCATGAAGACCTTGCGCAGGTGGTACTCGGCGGTGCGCGCGCTGATGAACAGCCGCGCCGATGTCCCGGTTCGTGAGTCCTTCGCGCGAGGCGCGCCACGAGGAGCGGCTGCACGCCGCGCTGAACGACCGGCGGGTCAACAGGGTCAACCTGCGCCGAGAGTTTTTCCGTGCCACGTCCGCGGAGGTCAGGGATCTGCTGGAGCAGATCGTGGGTCGGTATCTGCTGGAGTACCGGGACGTTCCCGAAGCGCTGGAGTGGCGGCAGTCGGTTCACACGACGGCGGGAACGTCCTGGATGACACCGATCGCCTACTCGAAGAGGGATGGGTCTCCGGCGCCTCTGCGGAGAATCTCGGGTTCGTCCTGGGAGAAGTCGACGACCGTCGTCGGTACGGCGCCGCATTCGCCGGAGTCGATCACAGCGTCCACCACGTGGTCGAGTCTTTCCTTGATCTCCCATCCCTGGGTCATGGGCTCGGTCTCATCGGGCAGCAGCAGGGTGCTCGACAGCAGCGGTTCGCCGAGCTCGGTCAGCAACGCCTGCGTGACGACGTGATCGGGGATCCGAACGCCGACCGTCTTCTTCCTGGGATGCAGCAGCCGCCGTGGCACCTCCTTCGTCGCAGGCAGGATGAACGTGTAGCCGCCGGGAGTCGCCGCTTTGATCGAGCGGAACAAAGCATTGCTCATGTGGACGAACTGGCCAAACTGGGCGAAATTTCCGCACATCAGGGTGAAGTGATGGTCGTCACCGAGGTGGCGGATTTCCCTGATCCGGTCGATGCCCTCCTTGTTTCCCAGCCGGCACCCCAACGCGAAACATGAGTCCGTCGGGTATGCGATCAGCCCGTCCGCCTGGAGGAGATCGATCACCTGACCGATCATCCGAGGTTGCGGGTTGTCCGGATGCACGTCGAAGTACTTTGCCATGCATGTGAGCTTAGAGAGCGTTCGATGTTGTGAGTCCTGTCCGATCCTGGTTTTTAGGTTCCGCGCACGTTCGGGGGGTTTCGCTGGTGAGGTGACGAGGCACGGTGTCGGTCATCGCGAGGTGGATCATGGCTTCGGAGGTGGCGGGCACGGCCTCGTGGTGCCGGAGATGGGGCCGCGCGCCGCTGGAGTGGTCCGTGCGGAGGTTCGGCGGGCGGGGTCAGCGTAGTGGCCGGTCCGCGGCGGGGGCTCGGACGGTGGGTGAGTCGGCGTCCGGGATGAGCAGGCGCGGCGCGCCGCCGCGCAGGGACACGACCCAGACGTCGGCGTTACGGCCGCCCGCGCCGCCTTTGGGCACCGCGTACATCACGTGGTCGTCATCGAGCCACGCCGCCTGGTCGTCCACGCTTCGGGTCTCCGCGAGCGGGGTCTCGACGCCGGTCGCGAGGTTGAGGACATGGAAGCGCCAGACGTCGGAGTTGAGCCCGGTTCGCTTCTTGTAGGCCAGGCGCAGGCCGTCCGGGGACAGGGACGGGCACTCGACGTTGTCGCGCAGGGCGGTGAGGGTGCGCCGCCCGATGTCGCCCTCGACGAGGTATCTGCGGTCCTGGGTGGCCACGGTGGCGAAGAACCGCTCTCCGCCGGGGACGAACGTCACCCCCCACACGTTGCGGTCCGCGTTCTCGTTCGGCTGCCCGTTCAGCAGGAACGTGAACCGCTCGACGTCGCCGGCCGGGTCGCCGCCGACCCGGCCGATGACGGTCTCGGTGGAGAAGCCCTCGGAAAGGTAGGAGTGCCCCGTCACGAAGGCCGTCGTGGCGTAGTAGCGGCCGTCCTCGGAGATCCGGGCACGGCTCGGGATCCCGTTGAGCGGGATCTCCTCGCCGGGCCGGAGCCGATCGTCCAGAAGGGTGGCGGCGAACGGCTGGATCGGGTTGCGCGTCTGACGCAGGCAGAGACCGCCCGTGGGTGAGGCGGCCGTACGCTCGCAGCGGGTCGGGAGAACGACACGCTCGCGCCGTACATCGGCGGCAGGAAGCACGGCGATGTGGCCGAACGCGGGCCCGGGGCGTAGCGACCGGAACACGATCTGCCGCCCCTCGGGCAGCTCAACCGAGCCGCCGCCCCGCTCGCCGCCGGTCGCGCTCGCACGCAGCACCGAGGAGGCGACGCAGCTCGCGGCCACGGCGATGACGAGGACTGTGATCACCATCATGATCTTGCCGTCCCTGATCCCGCGCTGGCTGAGCCGGGTCATCGGGCCTCCGTCCTGCGGTTGCGGGCTCGTGTGATCATCGGTACGGCCGTGAGCAGGGCGGCCGTGAGGGCTGCGGCGAAGGTCCACACGGCGGCGTCGCCCTCGGCGGCCGTCCAGACCGCGCCGAAGACCACCGCGCCGAGCGCGCGCCCACCCGCCACCGCCGCCTGAACGACGGAGATCCCGGTCGCCGTCAGTTCGGCGGGAAGGAGCGGCGCGGCCGCCGCGGGCAGCACACCGTCGGTCGCCGCGTAGTAGGCGCCGAGGAACACCAGGCACAGAACGGCCCCGGCGACCCCGCCGGTGAGAACGGCGGTGAGGTACGCGCACAGCAGCAGGCCGTACCCGGCGCTGAAGACACCGTTCCTGCCGTATCGATCGGAGAGCCGGCCGAGTGGCAGGGCCAGGGTGAGGTAAATCAGGCTCGTGCAGACGAACAGCAGCGGGAACCAGCGGGTCGTGACCGACTCGTTGCGCAGCAGGACGAGGTAGAGGAAGCCGTCACCGATCGTCGCCGCCGACAGTACGGTCGCGGCGCAGAGCAGCCGCCGGAACCCGCCGATCCGCAGCAGCGCCGCGACGTCGCGAAGCGAGACCGGTCGCGCCCCGGAGTGCGAGACCGGCGCACCGGCCGTGCCCGCCACGGCCGGGCGCCTCGCGGACGCGTCGTGCTCCGGCACGCTGTGTTCTGGCACACCGTGTTCCCCCACGTGGTGTTCCGGCGTGTGGCGTTCCGGTCCACGGTGTCCCGGTGTGTGGTGTTCCGGTACGCGGTGGATGAACAGCAGTACGCCGAGGACGGCGGCGCAGAACGAGACGACGAAGATCATGTCGAAGTCGCCCGGCGCGAGCGCGAGCAGTCCGAACGCGACGACGGGGCCGAGCAGCGCGCCGGTCGCGTCGAGGGCCCGGTGTACGCCGAAGGACCTGCCGAGCCGGTCCCGCGGACTCGCCGTGGCGATGAGCAGGTCGCGCGGCGCGGTCCGCAGCCCCTTGCCCGCGCGGTCCACCGCCACCGCCGCCGACAGCGCCCCCGCGCCCGCCACGGGGAGCAGCATCAGCTTGGCGACGGCCCCGAGGGCGTACCCCGCGCCCGCCACGAGCTTGGGACGGCGCAGCCGGTCCGCGAAGAAGCCGCCGAGCAGCCGCACCAGGACGGTCGCGCCCTGGTAGAGGCCGTCCAGCAGCCCGTACGCCAGGGGAGTGAGCCCCAGGGCGAGGGTCGCGAACAGCGGCAGGACGGCCGTCACCATCTCGGTGGAGACGTCGGTGATCAGGCTCACCAGGCCGAGGACGACGACGACCCGGGGTACCCGGGCCGTTGATCTCGTGCCGTGCGGGATGTCGCGTACTGATACGTACACGTGGCCTCCGAGGGAAACCGGCGAACGAGGCCGGCTCAGAGCGGGCGAGAGTCGGCACAGGAGGTCGGGCAGGACGGACGGGGCGGCAGACGCCGCCCCGTCGGTCGGTGCGGAGCCGGGTCAGCCGGTGCCCGGGAGCGGCTTGCCGGAGGAGAAGGTGTCCAGGACGTTCCCGGTGATGGTGGCGATGTCGTTGTCGTAGTTGTTGTAGAACAGGCTGCCGGCCCAGGCGATGGAGCTGGCCGCGAAGACCGCGCCCCCCTTGGGGTAGTAGGTGAGGGCCACGTCGCCGCGGACCAGCCAGTTGACGGTGCCGCCCTCCATGAGGTTGGCGGTGTTGTTCTCTTCCTTGACGAACATGTACTCGTCGCCGAAGCCGGTGCCCGAGCCCAGGACGATGGTGTTGTCGGCGGTGCCCAGGGCGTAGTCGGCGCGGTCGAGCTCCTCGCCCATGGGGCCGCCTCGACTCTGCAGGGAATCGAAGTCGCCGATGGGGCCGGTGGCCTTGACGCCGTCGAAGACCCAGGCGGCTTTGGGGTCGTGGCTCTGGGGGGAGCGGTCCAGGGGGCGGTTGTACAGCCCGGTGCCCAGGCGGGAGCCGAAGCCCTGAGCGGTGAAGCCGACGCCGGCCAGTTGCTGCGGGGGACGGCCGCGGAAGCGCCACAGGCCGCCGAATTCGCCGGTGGTGTTGTGGTAGTACTCGCCGGGGGCGCCCTGCCAGGCCTCGGTGCCGTCGTGGCGGCGCAGCTCGGTGTAGGTGCCGGTGCGGTCGAGCGGGGTGACCCAGTAGAAGCCGTTGCCGCCCAGATACATGAGGCGGCCGCCGTCGTTCAGCCAGCCTTGCAGGGCGTCGAGCATGGGCGCCGAAGTGTACTCGGGGTGGCTGCCGGTGAGGACGACCTTGTAGTCGTCCAGCAGCTTCCTGCCTTCCCGGTGCAGGTCGTGATCGGTGATGTAGTCGACGGTGTGACCGGTGGACTCCAGCCAGTCGATGATGTGGGTGTCGGCCTCGAACTGCCACGGCCTGCCCTCACCCTTGAGGCCGGAGGCGTACGGCCGCAGGTTGGTGAGCGGGCGCAGGTGGGAGGAGTAGACCACGCCGCTGCCGTCGGTGTGCTGGGAGTACTGGCTCATCCCGCTCACGAAGTAGCCCGTCATGCCGTAGGCCAGGTAGCTGAACGTCGGCACCAGCAGGGCGATCTTCGAGGTGGGCCTGCCGTGCTTGGGCCGTACCACGAAGGTGGCGTGGTAGACGCGCCCGTCCGCCTCCAGCTTGGCCGCGTACACGCCGCTGCGGGCGTCGGCGGGCACCCGCCAGGTGAAGCTGGGCTCCCAGGTGGCGTCGCCCAGGTCGTCGTCGTGGAAGTACATCGCCCCGTACTGCTCGGGCACCTGTTTGAAGTCCTGCTCCTCGGCCTGCCAGTTATGGCCGGTGACGGCCCGGACCGGCAGGTTGACCGCGCGGCCGCGCAGATGGTTGCGGGAGGTGTCCACGACCTGGTCGGTGTCCATCTTCTGGGAGAAGTCGAAGGCTGCCACCGCCCGCCCGGCCGGTCCGCCGCGTCGCAGGGCCTGGATCTCCCGCTCGTCCAGTGCCCGGTCGTACACCCGCGGGGCGTCGATCTTGCCGTTGTAGAACCCGGTCGGCCGGTCCCGGTCGCCCTGGTAGGCGGCGATCAGCAGCGGGGCGGTGGCGTTCTTCAGCCCGCGGGCCTCGATCGTCCGGGTGACGACGGCCTGGGAGTCGTTGGGAAGACCGGTCAGCGGATACTGGTACAGCCCCACCTTGCCGGTCCCGGCGTCGTACGAGACCGCGGCGAAGTACCAGCCGGAGGAGTTCACATGCTGCGGCCGTACAGCGCCGCCGGGTTCGACGCCCCGCAGCGCCGGGGCCCATGGCTTCAGCTTCACGCCGGTACTCACCGTCTGGGTGCGCCCGGCCCGATCGGCCAGCCGCAGGCCCAGCCCGCCGTCCCGGTCCACGAACATGCCGTATCCGGCCTTTTCCGTCTCCGACCACTTGGTCACGATCCCCTGGACCGCTCCCGTGCCGACGGGGGTTCGCCGGTAGGCGATGGGGTTGAGCGTGGAACCGGGGACGGTGGTCGGCGCGATCCACGCCGTGATGGTGAAGCTTCCGTCCGGCCGCAGGTCGTCATCGTCGGGAACGGTCACGTACGAGCCCAGCGGCAGCGTCTGATACCGGCCGGGGTACTCCTTGTTGACGTCGGACTCGATGACCTGCTCCTTGATGCCCGGCCCGCGCGGATCCGCGTCACCGTGCACCACCCGCACCATCGTCGCCCGAAACGCCGGGCTTTTGGTGCTCACCATGAACTTCACGGACTCGCCCGGCTGGACACTCAGCCGGTCCGGATACCCGCTGATTCCGAGACCGTCCAGCGACTCCTGGGGCGTTACCGGATCGACGGGGAGCGGGGGCGGATCGACCTTCGGGGTCTGAGGCCACGTCGCCGCCGCTGCCCCAACCCCCATGGACAGGGGCCCGGATCCACCGATCACGGCGATCAACGCCGCGATCAGCAAAGCCGTCCCCACTCGTCTGCGCGCAATCACTCGATCACCTCTCTGCCGGCCCCGAACCTTGGCCACACGAGGACGACGAGCCGTCTCAACGACGCGGCGACGGTGCGACCGCTGTGCCGACGCGATCGAACGACGCGCGCTCCCATCACCTCGCGGAGAACGTGCGCTATCTCTTCTTGTCGCAGAATTGACTTCAAATTAGAACAAAAGGTAAGGGCGTACCAGAGAGTGCAACGTTGGTCACCTGGCCGATAGCGGCCACGGCTTGCCGTACGTGATCCCGTCATCTCGTCGGATCACCCCACATCGCCTCGGGCGATGAACCCGGGGCGGAGTGAGCCGTACCAGGTCTCGTGAAAGCCTGAGATTTCCTCTTCGGGACACCCGTGGCATCGGATCGTTCCACCGGCAAGTACCCGCGTGGGGCCGGGAGGGGGCCGGAGCCCCCAGGTTTTCGCGAGCCACGGTGGCGATCGACACCCGATGCCGAACGCCGCGGTAACGGGCCTGTGCCCTGCTCATCTTCTCCCGAGGGTGGGCGGGGCGCTTTCGGTTTGCCTGAGTGTGCGGTTTAGGATCGCCCGGAACGCACCACCCGGGGGAGATTCGCCGATGTCCGACTATGAGTTCCCAGCCGACCTGCTTGAGCTCCAGCGCGCCTACTGGGCGGCGGACGCCCGTGTGCTGGAGGTGACGGAGGCGTTGCCGCCGTCGCCGGCGATCGTGGCGGGGGAGGCGGAGATCTCCGAGGAGCAGCGGGCCGAGCTGGCCGAGGCGCGCGAACAGCGCCTACGGGCCCTGGAGGCGATGAACAACCACGCCTGGTGGGCAACGGTGCCCACCAGGTACGCGGCGTGGATGGCGCTGCAGAAAGCCGCCAAGGCCTGAAGGCACGCCGCTGCACCCGCCACAAAACAGATGTTCAGTGCCACGCGCGAGGCGAAATCGGCTGATCTGGCACGGCGGGCGCTCGCCGCCGTCACCCGGGGAAACGGTCTGAGAGATCACCGCTCGGGTACGTTGGGGCCGGTGGAGGATCAGCGCGTGAGGAGTGAAAGGCCGGGGCGTGGTCACCGGCCCGGCAGGCAGGCGGCGGCCGTGGAGGACGTAGCCGACAGCGGGCGGCCGGGCGGGCGCGCGGGCAGGCTGGTCGCCTCGCTCGTCGGGCTGGCCGTCGCGATCTCCGGCTGTGCCGCCTCGCAGGGCGCTGCCTCACCGGCGGCTTCCGGCCGTACGGCGACGCGGCCGGCCCAGGAGCGGTCGGAGATGCGGCCGGCTCAAGAGCAGTCGGCGACGCCTCCGGTGAAGGAGTCCGCACGTCAGGTGTACGTCCCGCCCGCCCCGGACGCGGCGATCCCCCATGACCCGTCACGGCTGGCCCGTTCCCTGAGCGAAACCATCGCGGAACTCCGGCGCGCAACGGACGACTGGGTGCGCGAGGGAGAGTCCGCCAAGGGGCATCCCCCTGAGCCGGTGGTGCTGCTGGCCCTGTACCAGCAGCGTGTCTACCGTTACCTGGCCCGCAATCCGAAGGTCGCCTCCGGTGTCTACGCCAGCTTGCCGAAGGCCCTGGTCGGGCGGGTGAAGGACAACGTGACGGCCATCCGGGATCTGCTCTCCCTCGTCCACCCCGTCCGCGACCCGGCGAAACTCCGCGTCGAGCCGCCCGAGCCCGCGGATGTCCTGCTCGGCCACTTCCGGCGTGCCGAGCGCCGGTTCGGCGTCGAGTGGGAGGTGCTGGCGGCGGTGATGTTCGTGGAGACCAAGTTCGGCCGCGTGCGGTCGCCAAGTTACGTGGGCGCCAAGGGACCCATGCAGTTCATGCCCGGGACCTGGGACGCCTACGGAATGGGCGGTGACATCGACGACACCGGGGACGCGCTCCTCGCGGCGGCGAACTACCTGCACGCCTCGGGGGCGCCGCGCGACTATCGGCGGGCACTGTACGCCTACAACCACTCCCAGGCGTACGTCGACGCTGTGCTGTTGCACGCGCGTCAGATGAAGCGGGACATCAGGGACTACTACGCGTACTACAACTGGCAGGTCTTCGTGGTCACCACTCACGGCGAGCGCCGTCTCACCGGCCCCTGACCTCTCGACGCCCTCGCCGGTTCGGCGATGCGGGCTTGTGGCGCCTCCGGCTTCCGGACAAGCCGGAGGCGCCGTGCTACCGGCCGGCCGCGAGGACCTCGGACGGGGCCGGTGAGTTGGCTCCCGGGACCAGAAGCCGAGGGGTGCCCGTGCCGTCGGCGGGGACGGACCAGGTGTTGTTGGTGCCGTCGCTGGTCTGCAGCGCGTAGGCGACGGTCTGGTCGTCCAGCCAGGCGGCCTGGTCGTCCACGCTGCGGGTCTCGGCCAGGGGCGTGATCCGTTGGGTGGCCAGGTCCAGGACGGACAGCCGCCAGCCCTTCTTCGGATCGGCGTCGATGGCGGACTTGTAGGCGATCCTGGTGCCGTCGGGGGACAGGGACGGGCATTCGACGTTGTCGCGCAGCGTTTTGACCGTCCTCGCCGCGAAGTCGCCCTCGACCAGGTGGCGACGGCCGTTCGTGGACATCGTCGCGTAGAAGCGGTTGTCGTCGGCGGTGAACGTGACGCCCCAGAAGTTGACGTCGGCGTTGCGGTACGGGTGGCCGTCCAGCGTGATCGTGAACTCCTCCAGGGACTTCACCAGACGTCCCGTGCGGGTGTCGAGGATGCCCGCCCTGGTGGAGAAGCCGGTCGTCGCGTACGAGTGCCCGTCGATGAACAGCGTCCAGGCGACCATCCTGCCCGTGGACGAGACACGCAGCCGGTTCGGGAAACCCGTCAGCGGCAGGGCCGAGCGCTCGCGCAGGGACGCGTCGAGGACGATCAGGCCGGTCGAGCTGAGCGGCCCGACGGGTTTCAGGCAGGCGACCGTTCCTCCGGCGGTGTAGGCGCGGTCACACTGCAGTTCGGTGACCTCGCGCGGACCGCCGGGGTCGGCGCGGGAGACCGTTGACAGGCGACCGTTGGTCAGCACCTGCAGGCGCGGGCCGCCGCCCACCGGGCTGGATCCCGTGGCGACGGGCGGCCGGTCCCTGGCCAGTGCCGTGTAGGCGACGGCGACCCCGGCGAGCAGCAGGGCGGCGAGGACGGTCACGAGGACGCGTATGCGCGGGCTGAGAGCGATCATGACTCCTTGGCGAGGAGGAACGCGGTCAGGGGCAGGGCGATCGCGGTCGCGGCGGCGGCGACCAGGCAGGCGGGTCCCGTTCCCCAGGCCTGCCAGGCGAGCCCGAACAGCACCGAGGAGACGGCGTAGGACAGGGCCTGGCCGCTCTGCACCAGGGCCATTCCGGTGGCGCGCAGCTCCGGCGGGAGCATCGACCCCGCCAGCGCCATCAGGATGCCGTCGGTCGCCGCGTAGAACGTCCCGTAGAGCGCCAGCACCAGGACGATCAACGGCCAGCCGCCGAGCGGGCCGTCCAGGAGCAGGTAGACGCCGATGAGCGTCGCGTTCCCGCAGATGAACACCTTCAGCCGTCCGATCCGGTCGGCCAGCCTGCCGAGCGGGGCGGCCAGCAGCAGGTAGACCAGGCTCGTGCCGACCGCCAGCATCGGGAACCAGCCGATGCCCAGCTCGACGCGCCGCTGCAGGACGAGGTAGACGAACCCGTCACCGATCGTGACGAGGCCCAGCAGGCACGCGGCCGGCAGCAGACGGCCGCGTCCGAGCCGGGCGACGGCCCGCCACGACACGGCGGACGGGTGGGGACGGGTCCCTTTGGCGTTCGGCACGAACAGCACGAGGATGAGTACGGCCAGCAGCGCGACGCAGAAGCTCGCCATGAAGACGGGCCCGAACGCCCCGCCCCCCAGCGCGAGCACACCGAGCGTGGCGATCGGCCCGAGGAAGGCGCCGACGGCGTCCATCGTCCGGTGCACCCCGAACGCCCTGCCGAGCCGTTCCTGCGGGGTGGCGAGGGTGATCAGCGCGTCCCGGGGAGCCGTGCGCAGGCCCTTCCCCGCCCGGTCCGCCGTGATCACCAGTCCGATGAGCGGTCCCGAGGTCCCGGCCGCGAGCAGCCCCAGCTTGGCGAACGCCGAGAGCCCGTAGCCGATCCCCGCGACGGTCTTGTGGCGGTTGATCCGGTCGGCGACGTATCCGCCGACCAGCCGCAGCAGCACGGTCGCGCCGGTGTACAGACCGTCGATGACGCCGTAGGCCGCCGGGCTGAACTGCAGCCCGACGACCAGGTACAGCGGCAGGATCGCGGTCACCATCTCGGCCGACACGTCCGTCACAAGACTGACCGTGCCGAGCGCGAGCACCGTGCCGCCGACGGCCCGTACGGGGCCGCCGGCGGCTCGACTCCTGTCGAGAGTGGAGAGGTACACGTCGTCAGTGGCAGGCGGTGGTGCCGCTGTCGGTGAACGTCTTACCGGCCTCCGGCACGAACTGCCAGCTGTAGCTGTTCGGGTGGAGGGTGACCTTCAGGACGCCGTAGGTGTCGCTGTTGCGGACCTCGCTGTTGGGCAGGATCGTCCCGAACGAGTAGTGGCTGGCCCCGCCGGACCCGACGACGAAGTGCCGGATGCCGCGCGTGTTGTCGAGCTGGTTGGACGGGTTGATCGGCGCGAACCGCTCGTACTGGTGGTTGTGGCCGGTCAGGATCAGGTCGGCGTTGTTGTCGTACAGCGCCTGCACGATCGGCGCGACCGAGGTGTCAGGCGAGTGGTTGGCGCCCGAGGTGTAGCGCGGGTGGTGCCACATCGCCACCGTGCACGGCTTGGTGTTGGCGGTCAGGTCGGCGCGCAGCCACGTCTCCTGGGCGGACCCGGCGTTACAGCCGCCGATGGCCGAGCAGTTGGAGTTGACCACGATGACGTGCCAGTTCGAGCCGATGTCGTAGGAGTAGTACCCCTTGGACGGGTCGCCCGCCGCCGCGCCGAAGTAGCCGTAGTAGCCCGTCGCACCGGAGGTGTTGTAGTCGTGGTTGCCCGGGACCGGCTTGGTGCGCGCCTTGTGACGTCCCCAGGTCGGGTTGTAGTAGGTGTTGAACTCGGAGGTGGTCCCGCTGTCGTAGACGTTGTCGCCGAGCGTGAAGACCGTGCCGGGGATGTTGTCGAGCAGCGCGGCGGTCGCGGTGTCACCGGAGCCCGAGTTGGAGATGTCGCCCGCGCCGACGAGCACCGGGTCGCCGGACGTCGCGGTGGGGGTGGGGGTCGGGGTGGGCGTCGGGGTCGGGGTCGAGCCCGCGTCGGTGGTCACCACGAGCTGGGGCGCGGTCGCGGCCCCGCTCTCCCGCGAGTCGTAGTCGGCGCCGTTCGTGCTGGAGGAGGTGACGCCGATGCTGTAGGTGCCGTTGCCGGTCACGTACGGCGTGACGTCGAGCTCATACCAGGAGTTCTGGGTGACCGCGCCGAGCGTGCCCAGCGTGGCCCCGTCGATGGACGGCTGGTTGTTCCACGTGGTGCCGGTCTCGGACCAGGTGGTGTTGCTCAGGCCCTTGAAGGTACCGCCGACACTGCTCTCCGCACCGGCCACGTCGTCGACGTGGACGCGCAGTTTGACGTTGCTGATCGTGCCGGTGATCCCGGTGACGGTGAACCGCAGGAACATCCGTTTGATCGGGGAGTTGTCGACGCCCAGCTGCCCGGACGTACCGTAGTTGGTGCTGGTGTGGCTGTTGTCCACATAGGTGTCCGCCACCGGGTTGAAGGTGGCCGTTGCGGCGTTCGCCACGCCTCCGGACAGGGTCACGGCCGCGAAAACGGCCGCGCTGCCGACGGCGGCGGTCGTGGACGCCACCGTCAGTTTCTTGCGTCGGAACATACGCTTGCTCCTCGTACGCGGGGGGTTGGGGGGGCAAGCAAGGACGCTAAGTCGCCCAGGACTCGATCCGATGAGCAGAAATGAATCAGACGGAGTCGAGAAGGTTAATGACCCACATATCAACCGGGAAAAGCATGGTGGGCGCATCCTGGTCATGACTGTCTGACTGCCGAGCATGGCGACATCTACCGGAATCTCTGGTGTTTCTACACCACATCGCCTGGAAGCTCAGGGGTGGGGATTTTTGCGGCATATCCCCCCGGGGAGGCGCTGTCGTATCTCGATCGGGGAGGCGCTGTCGTATCTCGATCGTTCCCGCGATCCGTACGGGAACTCCTGCCCGCACGGATCGCAGGCGGATCACTCGGACGCCCGCTTCGGGGCGCGGTGTCCTTCGGGACGCTCACCCGTCCGCCTCAGGACGCGGTGTCCTTCAGGACGCGGAAGCGAAGGTCCGTCAGCTGCCTCGGCCGCCCCCGGCCGATCTTCTCCAGGCTGGTGCGCCTGCCGCCCGGCCCTCCGAAGAGCCGGACGCCGTCCCCCAGCAGCACCGGCACGAGGTGGATGAGGATCTCGTCGACCAGCCCCTCCTCGACGCACTGCCGGGTGACGTCGGCACCGAACATGACGACGTTCTTTCCCCCGGCCGCGTGGAGGGCCGCGGCGACCGCGTCGCGGACGTCACCGGAGAGGAAGGTGACCGCGGGCTCCTCATCCCGGGCGGGGGAGGGGCGGTGCGTGAGGACGAACACGGGGCCGCTCCAGGCTCCGCCGTAGATCCCCTCAAGACCGCCGTGGATGCTCTTCGCCTCGTCGTACCATCGCCTGCCCGCCAGCACGGCGCCGGTGGTCCGGATCGTCTCCTCGGCCGCGGCCGACGGCTCGGAAGGGTGCTCGAAGACCCAGTCCATCGCGCCGCCCGGCCCCGAGATGAAACCGTCCAGCGACATCGTCACATGCCAGAGAACCTTTCCCTCAGGCCTGCCCCTGTCATCTCCGTCCAGGTCAACCATGTTCTTGCCTCCGTAAGTCCGCCGCTCGCGCGCCGAGCGGCCGTCGTCGCGTCAGGAGCGGCCGTGTTCTCCCACGTCATGGGGCGCACGGAGCGCGGTGCCCGGTGTTTCCTCGCGGGCCCGCGAACGCCTCGGAACCCGGTTAGGAACCCGGTTCGGAACCCGGTTCGGAATTCGGCCGTGCCGGCTCACATCTTGCCGAAGCCCACCGACAAAACGTCCGGGCGCGGGAGAGGGCTCAGCCGAGGTTCCATGACAGGACGAGGCTGGTGTGCCGTTTGCGGATGACCAGGCCGTCGCGGGGCGGGGCCCCGAGATGGGCATCGATGCGCAGGCCGGTCGTCATCGGCTGTCCGGCTCCGTACCATGCCTGGACATGGGCGGAGAGGTCGTCGGCGAGCCTGTTCCTTTCCGGCCCGTAGCCCCGTGCGACCAGGGTGCCGTCCGATCCCCACTCCAGCAGGCAGAGGCTGTCACCCTCGACGATTCCGATGGACGTTTTGAACCCCTCGAGATCGAGCGGACCCGCCGCCAGCCATCCTGGCCGGGTCTCCGACATCGTGCACCAGCGGGGCTCGTGCACGGCCAGCCACAGGTTCAGCCCGTCGAGGAGCTGCCCCCGGCCCGCGCCCACCCCGGTCGGCAGTTCGGTCACGGGGCCGTCGAGTGCCGTCAGGATGTCGCCGATCTCCTCCGCCTCCGGCAGCGAGATCGTCAGGTCGGTGTCCCAGTCCAGGACCAGGATCGTCTCAGGGCCGGCAAAGGGGCCCCGCATCCGCATGAACCCGCAGGGCACGGCCGACCGGCTCGTCCAGTGCCCGCCCGCCCGTTCGAACGCCACCGAGCGCTGCACCCCGCGCAGGTCCAGCGGCGCGACGAGGCGCCCGCCGGGCCCGAGCTGGTCCAGCCAGGCGGGGGCGAGATCCCACACGCCGACGGTGGCGATCACCCGGTCGTAGGGCGCCTCAGGGGCGAACCCCTCGACGCCGTCGCCGTACACCACCTCGACCTCGGGATATCCCGCCCGGGCCAGGTGCTCCCGAGCCCGTCGCACCAGGTCCGCGTCGATGTCGACGCTGACGACCCGCCCTCGCGGCCCCACCAGGTGCGCGAGCACCGCGGCGTTGTATCCCGTTCCCGCGCCGATCTCCAGCACCCGCTGGCCCGGCTCGACCCCGAGCTGGTCGAGCATGATGGCCATCATCGCGGGCTGTGAGGAGGAACTGATCGGCCTGCCGTGCGCGTCGCGCTTGGTCACGATGGCGTCGTCCTGGTACACGACCTCGACGGGGAGCTCGGGAAGGAACACGTGCCTGGGCACCGTGAGCAACGCCTCGGCGACGGCGTCGCTGATCCCGCGCTCGCACACCTCCGTCACCATGTCCTCCCGCAGCGCGCGCCATCCAGCAGCCATCGCCGACCTCCAAGCCGTTTACCGCTTCTATGCCCTTGTCCACTCCGCCAGGATCCTGGCCTCCTTCTCCTGATCGATGCCGTGCCTGCCGAAGGAACGCTCCGCCACGGGGACGTCGCGGAGCCAGGCCCAGGTGTCGCGGACGGTCTCGGCGACGGGACGGCAGCGCAGCCCCGCCGCATGGGCCTTCGCGGACGAGGCCAGCCAGACGCCGGCGAAGTCGGGACTCTCCGGCGCCCACAGCGGCAGCTCGGTCCAGGGCTGGACCTCCCGGTCGAGCAGGAAGTGATCCTTCACCCAGTCGAACTCTGCGTCCGAACCCGTCACTGTCCGGCACTCAGCCAGCCAGTCGCCGTAGGTGGTGTTACCCAGCACCCCGCCGGTGAAGAAGCGGTCGTTCACCCCCGCCTCCGCCTGGGAGAGGGTGAAGGCGGCAATGTCACGCGCATCGATGACCTGCATCGCCACCTCGGGACTGCCGGGGGCGAGGATCCGGCCGCCCGCGGCGACGCGGGTGAGCCACCAGGGCAGGCGGCCGACGTTCTCGTGCGGCCCGAGGATGAGCCCCGGCTCGATGATCAGGGCGTTGCCGTCGAAGCCCTGCTCGACCGCGCGCTCGCACCCCGCCTTGAGCGTGCCGTAGTCCCCATCCTCTGGACCGGCGTCGGGGGCGCACTCGAACCGGGGCGAGCCCTCGTCGGCGCCTGTCTCGGCGGGCCAGGCCGAGCAGGCCGAGATGCTGGAGACGAACGCGTAGGTGGCTGCCTTCCCGTTCAGCGCGCGCACCGACTCGCCGACCACCCGGGGGACGAACCCGCAGACGTCGACGACGGCGTCCCACTCCCGCCCCTCGGCCAGGCGCGCCAGATCCTCCGCGACCTCGCGGTCGCCCCTCACCGCTTCGACACCGGGCAGGTCCACGCCGCTCTTGCCCCGGTTGAACGTTGTGACCTCGTGCCCGCGCCGCAGCGCCTCCTCGACGATCGCCCGGCCGAGGAAGACCGAACCGCCGATGATCAGAGTTCTCATAGTGCCCAATGTTCGCTCAGTGCCGCGGTGAGATCACGGGCTTTCACCCCTGGCGCAAGCCGTACGGCTCAGAGTGGGCCCGAGAGGACCGGCGGCTGTTCGAGGATGTGGACTCTGGCCGTGGCGATGTCGAAGTAGAGGCCGACCAGCTCCAGATGCCCCTGCCTGACCAGCCGGTCCACCTCAGGATGGGTGCGCAGGTTCTCCAACTGCTGGAGCACGTTGATGCGGCACAGGCGGTCCAGCGGTCCGTCGTCCGTGCCGTCGCTCTCCGAGGAGACGAAACGCGCCAGGCTGTGGTTGCCGTGGTGCAGCCAGCGGCCGAGCGCGGGCAGCCCCGCGGCCTTCTCGCCCCCGCTGAGCAGCGCGGCCATCGCCCCGCAGCCCGAGTGGCCGCAGACCGTGACGGTCTTGACGCCGAGAGCGCCGGTGGCGTACTCGATCGCGGCGCCCACCGAGTCGTCCTGCGGCGCGCTGTCCCAGCGGGGGACCAGATTGCCGATGTTGCGGACGGTGAACAGGTCCCCGGGGCCGCTCGCGGTGATCAGATTCGGCACGATCCGGGAGTCGGCGCAGGTGATGAACAGGTGGGCCGGCTCTTGCTTGCGGGCCATCGCGTGCAGGAACGGCCGGACCAGCGGCGCTGTGCGGCGGTGGAACTCCCGTGCCCCGGCGAGCAGGTCGGGTGCGGGCGCCGGGAGGCCGCCCTCTCCTCGCGGGTGTCGGTCCGGCGCGGCGGGGACGGCCTCGTCAGAGGCGTGCCGGGCCCGCGGGTCCGCCTCCGCCCGCCAATCCCGCCGCCGGTGGGCCCAGGGCAGCCACCAGCGATCCGGCGCCCGCAGCGGGGACTTGACGGGAAAAACCCTGGCACCGCTGGCGGCCATGGCATACCACTCGTCGTGGATCTCGTCGATGTCCACGCTGCCGCCCCCGCGCTCGTGCTCCTGGCGCCAGGCGTGGATGGCCTCGAAGGCCGCGTTGTCCATGAAGTCGATGTTCAGGCCCAGCTCGACCGCCGCTCCCACGGGGATGGCGTGCAGCTCCGAGGTGATCCTGGGCACGCCGAGGAAGGTCAGCGAGCCGCCGATGAGCACGTGCCAGCGACCGTCCGGCTCCGGCCTGGCCCGTACGGTCACCGTGGTGAGGCGGCGCAGCGCCGACAACGCGGCGAGGCCGAGGCCGAGCAGGACGCCCTCGGGGAGGCCGAGCAGCACGACTCCCGACATGGTGGCGAAGTAGACCGGGATCTCACCGTGGCCACGCAGGTTGCGCAGATGCCCCATGTTGACCATCTGGACGCCGATGAAGATCAGCAGGGCCGCCAGTGCCTCCACCGGGATCAGTGTGATCGTCCATCCCAGGCAGACGGCGAACACCAGGATCCACAGGCCGTGCAGGACCGTCGACCAGCGGCTGCGGGCCCCGGCGCGCAGGTTGGCCGTGCTGCGCACGATGACCCCCGCGACGGGCAGGCCGCCCAGCGCACCGCTCACGATGTTGGCCACGCCCTGGGCGGTGAGCTCCCTGTCCAGGTCAGAGCGCCTGCCGCCGCGCTTCTTGTCGACGGCGACCGCGCAGAGCATCGACTCGACCCCCGCCAGCAGCGCGACGAGCAGCACCGCGCCGATGATCCCGTGCCAGTCGCCCCTCGGCCACACCGGCGTGGCCCACTCGCTTAGGCTCGCCGACAGGTCGATGCGGGTGACGTCCCAGCCGAATAGCAGGGCGGTCACCGAGGCGGCGGCCAGGGCGGCCAGCGGCGCGGGCACGACCCTGAGGCGTCGCGGCAGGCGGGTCCAGCCGAGCAGGACGCCGATGGTGAGCAGGCCGACGAAGACCGCGTGGCTGTGGTTGTTCGCGATCTGACCCGGCAGCTCGATCAGGTTCTCGACGGCGGAGCGCTGCGGCCTGCCGCCGAGGACCACGTGCAGCTGGGCGAGGGCGATGGCTGCGCCGACTCCGGCGAGCATGCCGTGCACCACGGCGGGGGAGACCGCCAGCGCCGCGCGGGCGACCTTGAACGTCCCCAGCAGCAGCTGCAGGCCGCCCGCCAGCAGGGTGATCATGCAGGTGGCCCGCCAGCCGTACGTGACGACCAGCTCGGCGACCACCAGCGACAGCCCTGCTGCGGGTCCGCTCACCTGGACGGTTGAGCCGCCCAGGAGACCCGCGACCACCCCGCCGGTCACGCCGGCGACCAGTCCCGCCACCGGTGGTGCCCCCGAGGCGACCGCGATGCCCAGCGAGAGGGGCACCGCCACCAGGAAGACCACCAGGGAGGCGGGCAGGTCGTACCGTACTACGGAGGCGAGGGTGCTCTTCGTGATCGCCTTGTAGCTCTTCGTGTCCGTCCCCATGAGGCAGACACTATGCGGTGGGCACCTCGTCGTTAAGCGATCAGCGTGGCCTTTTGCGGACGCCGGGAGGAATCAGCGGTAGTAGTCGGGGTAGTCCGGGTCCTGTGCCCGGTGGCGACTGCCGCGGGAGCCTCCATGCCCTTGCCCGTCGGGGGTCGTGGCGACCTCGGGGCCGGTCCCGTAGAGGTCACCGTAGCTCGGCCAGGCGGCGCCGGCCGTGCCGTCGGCGCCGCCGGAGACGGGCTCGGGCCACGCAGAGGGGGTGGCGGTGGGGGCCGGCTCGTAGCCGTAGCCCCCGGCGGGCCTGCCCGCGGTCCGTGCCTGGTCGTCGTAGGGGGTGACCGTCCTTGAGGGGCCGGTCGGGGTGGAGATCGCCGGGGTCGGCCCGGTGAGCGCGTCGTCGTCGATGGTGGCCCAGCCGGAGCTCACCTCGTACGAGGCGGCGGGTGGGGCGTTGTACACCGGGTTCTGGTACGAGGAGTACGACGGCGCGGGGTCGTCGAGTATGTCGGCGGTGTTCGCCGCGGGCCAGCCCCCTGAGGTGGGGGACGTGGCCCGTGCCCACGGGTTGTCCGAGATGGGCTTGGACGGCTCGGGCACGCTGCCTGCGCCGTACGACCCAGGCAGCGGGCTCGCGGCCTGGGCGGCGGCGCCCGGGGTCGCGGGGAAGCCACCGCTGGTGGTCGGGCCCATCGGGGGCATCGGGGGAAGCGGTCCTGTGCCGGGGCTCTGGGCAGTGGTTCCGCCGGTCCCGCCGGTCGTGCCGCGTCCGGGCGTCCCGGCGGAGGGCGCCTGACCCCGGCCGGGCGCGGGAGCGGCGCCGCGCGGATAGGAGCCGCCCAGCGGGTCGTTCAGCGGGTCGGGCCGCGTGGGAGCCGCGTTGCCGGAGGCCGCGGCGCTGTTGCCCGCGGCGGCGCCGCGTCCGCTGCCCCTGCGGGAGCGCGGGGTGCGGCCTTCTCCGAAGGCGCCGGGCGTCGGGGCCGCGAAGGTGACCGTCTTCTGCTCCGCGAGCGCGGCGGCGGTGGGAGCCGGGTTCGGCTGAACCGGCTCGACCAGATCGGCGAGGCCGGAGGGAAGTGAGGCGGAGGCGACCGCGGGGGCGGGCGGCGGCACCGGAGCCTGCGCGGGCCTGGGCGGCTGCTGCCTGTTCGGCAGGGGCGCCTGCACGGTCACCGCGTCGGCGTCGGCCACGGGGGACCTGGGGGACCTGGGGGGCACGGGAGGCTTGCCCTGGCCCTCGGGCATGGGACGGCTCGCGCCCATCCTGGCCGCCAAGGACCCTCCGAAACCGCCCTCGTCGGCCTGGAGCCTTGTCCAGTAGTCGTCGTCGTAGTCGTCGGCCTGGCCGAACTCGTTCACGCCGCGTTTGCCGCGCGAGCTCGCGGGGCGTGGCTGGCGGGGCGGCTTCGGCTCGTCGAACGGTGTCAGGTCGGGACTGAAGTGGTTCATCTTCGGTTCCCGCGTCGCGAAATCGTCGATGGACACGGAGGCCGTCTGAGCCTCCTTCTCCGCCATCTCGCGCAGGCGCTCCGCAGGCAGAGCGCTCTCCCTGCGGTTCATCGACCGCATTCCCAGTGCCACGACGACGAGCACGAGGAGCACGACGGCGACCAGGCTGACTACGACCGCGATCATTGCACCACCCTCAAGGCCATGGCCTTCCAGCGGCGCCGGTGAGGTCGCGCGGCCATCGACGCGACCTGCCCCCTTGCATCACCTGCGCACGGACATTGGATCTGATTGTGTCGGACCACTATGAGCGTTGTCACACCCTAAGTGAAGAATTGGTAACCATTACTACCTCCGGTGTTTGACCTGTCACTCGATGTGCGCCGTGGTGAGTCGTCCCCAGGCGATCGTCTTGCCCGCGATGCTCTTCAGGGTCTTCTCAAGGGCGGCACCCTTGACGAGATCGATCCTGGCGTTGAGCGCGTAGACGGTGAAACGATAGTTCTCCTGGGCACGGCAGGGAGGGGTGTATGCCACCTTGCCGCCGGTCACGCTTCCCTCCACGGCCCCAACGGGGACGCTGTTCTCGGCCACCTCATTGGTGCGCGGGTCGATGTCGAACACGACCCAGTTCACCTCTGCACCGGTGCGTGAGTTGTTGTCGACCACGATCGCGACCGACTTGGTACCGTTCGGGACCCCCGACCACCGCAACGGCGGATTGCCCGCCGACCCCTTGCACGAGTAGTCGGACGGCAGAGCCGCGCCGTCCCGCAGCTGGGGGCTCGAGACGCTGATCGGCTCCAGCTGCAGCCGGTCGGCGGACGCGGAGCCGCCTGCCAACCCGCAGCCCGAGGAAACGACGACGAGCGCCGCGGCCAGTGCCGTCGATACGGCCTGCCGCGGGCGGCGCGTAGACGTGTTCGGCTGCCCCATGCCCGATGATGCTACGCGGATCTGGAAGATGCGCAGACCGGATCGCGAGGTTCCATGGCGCGGAAATATTCGGGAATCGGACACAATCCGGGGATGAGAAGGGCGATCTTGGACACGGAGATCGGACTTTTCCTCACCCGTTTCCAGAGGGTTCACCCTCGCGACGCGGCAGGCAAGATCAATGCGCGGCCGCACGCACCCGCTCCGACCTGCCGCTACGTGCCGTCCCCCGGGTCCGGCCACTCGCCGGGCGCGATCCGGCTCCGGGAGGCCGGGGTCCCCCGCCGGTCCGCGGACCCCGCGGAACCCCGATCCGAGATCGGAGCCGATGTGTGACCGAACAGCGACGAGGATCACTCGGGACACCGTGACGGACATCCTGGCGGACAGCGTGACGGACAGCGCGGGGACGTCACCGGAGGATCACCGGGACGTAACCGGGACACCGCCGGGGAGACCGTGGGGGACACGTGGGGGACACGTGGGGCGGGGAGGCTACTCTCCGCCGCCCAGATCGCGGTACGGCCTCCTGAGCAGGTCGACCAGCGGTATGTGCCGGACCTTGACCGGCGGCGGCTCCAGCATCCGCAGCAGCAGGTCGGGAGGGGCGGCGTCCCGGCGCGGCCGGAGCCGGTTCAGCGAGACGCCGGGGGAGTAGAAGTCGGCCGTCCGCTCCTCGAACGGCACGTCCTCCGTCGTGTCAGCTTCCGTGTCAGCTCACCGCCCCGGGGCCGAGCCGGAACAACTCGCGGAGTTGCTCCGTCGACAGGTCCGCGATCCACTCCTCGCCGGTGCCGACCACGCTCTCCGCGAGTGACTTCTTCTTTTCGATCATCTCGTCGATCCGCTCCTCCAGTGTGTCCATGCAGATGAACTTCCTGACCTGGACGTTTTTCGTCTGGCCGATCCGGAAGGCCCGGTCGGTCGCCTGGTTCTCGACCGCGGGGTTCCACCAGCGGTCGACGTGTATCACGTGGCCTGCCGCGGTCAGGTTGAGACCGGTCCCCCCGGCCTTCAGCGACAGCAGGAACAGCATTGGCTCCTCGTCGCGCTGGAACCGGTCGACCAGCTCCTCGCGCCTGTTCTTCGACAGGCCGCCGTGCAGCCACAGCACGGGCCGGTCCAGGCAGGCAGCCAGGTAGGGCTGGAGAAGGGAGCCGAACTCGGCGTACTGGGTGAACACCAGGGCCTTCTCCCCCTCCGTGATGATCTCCCCGGCCAGTTCCTCGAGCCTGGCCAGCTTCCCCGAGCGCCCCGCCAGCCGCGAGCCGTCCTTGAGCAGGTGGGCGGGGTGGTTGCAGATCTGCTTCAGGCGGGTCATGGTGGCCATCACGTTGCCGCGCCGCTGGACGCCCTCTGAGCCGTCGATCCTGTGCAGCATGTCGTTGACCACGGCCTCGTACAGCTCCGCCTGCTCCGGGGTCAGTGTGCACCAGACCTTCATCTCCAGCTTCTCGGGAAGGTCGGAGATGATGGACCTGTCGGTCTTGAGCCGCCGCAGCACGAACGGTCCCGTCGCGCGCCTCAGCGCCCTCGTCGCGTCCTCGTCGCGCCGGGCCTCGATCGGCTCCTGGTAGCGCTTCCTGAACCGCACGGCGGGGCCGAGCAGCCCGGGATTGCAGAACTCCATGATGGACCAGAGCTCGGAGAGGCGGTTCTCCACGGGGGTGCCGGTCAGCGCGAGCCTGGTCCTGGCCGGGATGGACCGCACCGCCCTGGACTGCCGCGCGGCACTGTTCTTGATCGCCTGGGCCTCGTCGCAGACCACCCGGCCCCACTCGATCGCCGCCAGCGCTCCCAGGTCGCGTAGCGCGGTGCCGTACGTGGTGACGACCAGGTCCGCCTCCCGCACGGCCTCGGCCAGCTCCTCGTCCCGTTTGCGCCCGCCGCCGTGGTGGACATGGACCCGTAGCGAGGGGGCGAACCTGGTCGCCTCCCGCTGCCAGTTGCCGACCAGCGACATCGGGCAGATCAGCAACGTCGGTCCGGGCGTGCCGCCCTCGCGCTCGGACAGCAGGAGGGAGAGCGTGGAGACGGTCTTGCCCAGCCCCATGTCGTCGGCGAGGATGCCGCCCAGGCCGAGCCCGGACAGGAAGCTCAGCCAGGACAGGCCCCGCTCCTGGTAGGGGCGGAGCGTGCCGTTGAGGGCCGGGGGCACGCTGACCGGGGTGAGGCGGCGCTCCGCCTCACCGGACAGCAGGTCGCCCAGGAGGCCGTCGGCGTCGACCGAGACCAGGGGCAGCTCCTCGTCGCCGCCGCGCACGACCTCGCGGACCACCTCGTCCACGGTCGCCTCGCCGCCGCCGCGCCGCTCGACGACGGCCAGCGCGGCCTTGAGCTGGTGCTCGTCCAGCTCGATCCACCGCCCCCCGACCTGGACCAGGGGGATCCTGCGCTCGGCCAGCGCCGCCAGCTCCGCCGGGGTGATCGTGTGGTCGCCGACGGCCACGTCCAGCCGGAAGGCGACCCGTCCGCCCAGGCCGTGCTCCTCCTGGCCGGTGATCGCACGCGCGGTCAGCTTCAGGCCCAGCCCCTGGCGTCCCGTCCACGAGGGCAGCCGCACGTCGTATCCGGCAGCTCTGAGCGCGGGCGCGCCGTTGCGTAGGAAGGAGAACGCCCAGGCGGTCTCGACGGCCAGGCTCGACGGCTGGGGGTCGCCCAGGGCGCTGTGCAGGCCGGGGTGGAGCCGTACGGCCCGCGCCAGCTCGGTGCGCAGGAGCTCCAGTGGCCTCTCGGGCAGCCAGGGGGCCCGTTGCCCGGCCCGGATCCGCTCCGCGGACAGATAGTCGGTGACCGGCTCCTGGCCGCCCTCATGCGCCTGTGCGGCGGCGGGGTGGTCGGGAGCGGGGGCGAGGCCGAACTCCACCCGCCAGGGGCCGCCGTCCCCCACGGGCTCGATCAGCCGGAAACACGCCCTGACCGGTCCATCCAGCTCGTGGGCCGCGGCGGACCAGGCGTCCAGGGCGTCGCGGAGCGCCGCCGCCTCCGCGGGTCTGGCGGCGGGAAGCGAGGCGTCCTGCGCGGTCAGCGCGAACAGCCAGCGGTCCGGCAGGGGCGTCCTGAGCCCGGGCCGGTTCCCCAGGATGAGTCGCTCGGGCAGCGACAGCCGTACCGCACTGTCGACCAGGCCGTTCAGCGACTCCTTGAGCACCTCGGCGGCCGGCCGTTCCTCCGGCGCCGCCCTGCAGACCGGCGGCATCGCGGCCGCGACGTCCCGGAGCGCGGCCAGGTCGGCGCCGGTGAGCACGGGACGCCATCGGGCCGCGGGCTCGCCGTCCTCAACGACGAGCCGGGGCAGGATCCGGCCGCGGCGCACCAGGCTCAGCGCGTGCTCCGCGACCACGGCGAAATAACGCAGGGACAGGCCGGGCCCCCATCCGGTCGCGTCCCGATCCTCGGGGTCTGCGGGATCTTCCAGGCCGAGGTCCGCCGGGCCCGTCGTGCCCACGTCCTGATCCGCGAGGGAGCCGAGCAGGGACAGGGCGTCCGCGGGGGCGAGCAGCAGCGCGGGAACCAGCCAGGTGGAGATCCTCGGGCTCCGTACCGTGGCCGTCAGGCCGGACTCGGGCGAGGGCAGCGGCCCCCTGGCCGAGCCGGGCAGCCGGACGGTCAGCTCGCGCTGCCGCGCTCCGGCGGCCGGGGCCGCGAATCCCCCGGGGGCCTGGCCCGCTGACGAACCGGGCGGCAGGCCCGCGCCCGTGGCAGCCCCGCGGAGGGCACGGGTCAGCGAGGCCGCGGAGGCCGCGAACGGGTGAGGACGGATCGCCGCCCTTGAGATGGGCCCCTCGTTGAGAAACCCCGCGCCCGAGGCGTCCTCCGCCCAGACGGCCAGCCGCCCGTCCACCCATGCGCCATGGATCACCAGCACGCGACCACTCCCGTTCCCGTCTTCCCGCCACACATTCCCGCTGAGACGTCCTCGCGGTCCCCCACCGCCGGGGCGCCGTGGGCCCCGCCGTCCGGACGCGCCCGCCCGGACAGGTTAGATCGGCCGATTCTCCGCCGGGTCCGGCGCGGACGACGCGAGGTGGCACATCGCGGGCATGACGGTCAGCCCCCGGGGACAAGACCCTTTAGGCTGACAAGGTGAGCGACCAAGCCGACGAGCACGCAGACGGCGCGGGAGCGGCCGTGGCCGCGGCCCGTGCGGGCGGGCGGGCGCCCGGGGACGGTCGCGTTCCGTTACGCGCCCCGGCTAACCCGGTCTCCCGCAAAGCCATAGCGCTATGGCTACTGGAACAGCTGTTCTGGTGCGTCGTCCTGATCGGAGGCTCGTTCTTCCTCGCGCAGTGGATCGACGGCGATCGCTGGTCCTGGCTGCCGGACTGGGTGCTCGACCACATCTGGTGGCTGCCCGCGCTGACGGTGGTCGTCTTTCTTCCCGCCGCGATCGTCGAGCCGTTCTGGCGTTACGCCGTGCACCGCTGGGAGTTCAGCGGGGACGTGGTCTACGCGCGTTCCGGATGGATCAGCAGGGAGTGGGCTTTCGTCCCGGTGAGCCGGATCCAGACAGTCGACAAGGCGCAGGGCTGGTTCGAACGGCTCCTGGGTCTGGCCACGGTCGAGATCCGCACCGCGTCCCACGCCGGGTCGTCCACGATCAAGGGCCTCGACTACGAGGTCGCCGCAACCCTGGCCGAGGAGCTCGCCCAGCGGGCCGAGGAGCTGAGGGACGACGCGACGTGATCGGGCCGGCCGAGCCCTCACGTCCCTCGGGGGGACCGGGAGATTCCGCCGGGCAGGCGCCCGGTGAGGGTCTCCCGTGGCTGGATCGGCACGACGGGGGGTACGGCCTCCCGCAGGACGTGCCGCCTGTGCCCGATGGCCGGGATCCCGGCCCGTGGCCGGGCGGGCAGGTCGTTCCCGGCGGCCAGGAGCCCGGCCCGCCCGCGAGCCCGCCCCTGCGGCTCAGCCCCAAGGTCCTGCTGACCGACCCGATCCGGATGCTTCCCTCGCTCTTCCTGCCGCTGGCCGGTGTGCTGTTCCTGGGAGGCTTTTCACCCAGCTCGTTCGCGTGGGCGGCCTTCGGCGTCATCGGTTCGGTCGTCTACACCACGGTGCGCTGGGCCACCTTCACCTACCAGATCGTGGGTGACAGGCTCGAGCTCACCCGGGCGCTGGTCAGCAGGTCGGTGCGGACGATCCCGCTGGAGCGGATCCGCGGCGTCGACGTCAGCAACCCGCCGCTGCACCGTCTGCTCGGCATCGCCGTCCTCAGGATCGACACCGGCGCGGGCGGCGACGACAAGCAGGAGGGCGAGCTCGACGGGGTAACCGTCGCGGAGGCGGAACGCCTCAAGGCGGTGCTGCTCTGGCACGCTCGCGCCAGGATGGCGCGGCGTGCCCGGGAGCAGGGGGGCGTGCCGGTGGCCGGGGCGGACGGCGCCGAGGACGCCGAGGGTGCTGAGGGCGCGCTCACCGGTGATGCTGCGAGGCCCGGCGCGGTCCCGGCGGCGCACCGGAGCGCGGGCTCCCCGGTCACCCGCCACGAGGTCGGCGAGATGACCCCGGAGCGGGTGTTCTTCGTGGTGCCCCGCGGATGGCTCGCCTACGGCCCGCTGTCCGGCGCCTACCTGCTGACCCCGTTCGCGCTGGTCGCCGGTGCCGTGGGCCTGGCGTTCCAGTGGGGCAACGAGCTCAGGATCGACAGCCGGGTCGTGGTCGGCGCGGGGGAATGGCTCTGGGAACATCCCGCGTTCCTGGTCGCCGCCCTGGTGCTGCTGGTGCTCGCGATGCCGGTCGTCGGCGCGGTCATGTACGCCGTGTTCAACTGGAATTTCACCCTGCGCGCCAAGGAGGGCTACCTCGTCGCCGAGCGCGGCCTGATCACCCGCAGGAGCGTGTCGCTGGAGCGGCGCAGGGTGCGCGGGTTCGAGCTTGTCGAGGGCGTCGCCGAGCGCTGGGCCGGGGTCGCGAGGGCGTGGGCGATCGTGACCGGGCTCGGAGACTCGCAGACCCGGGGCCAGCTGTTGCCCGTGGTGCCGCACGCGACCGTGCTGGACGTGGTGGGCGAGGCGATCGGCCCGATCACCTCGGGTCTGCGGGCGCACCCGCCCGCGGCGCGCAGGCGCAGGTTGTTCAGGGCGGTCTTCCCGTGGCTGGTGGTCGCGGGCTGCGCGGTGGCTGCGGCCGTGGTGTGGTCGCCGCTCTGGTGGGCACTGGCGGGGCCCGCCCTGGTCCTCGCGGCGCTGGGGATCCCGCTCGGCCTCGACCGCTACCGGTCCCTCGGCCACGCCTACGACGGCTCCCGCCTCTCGGTCAGGTCGGGCTCCCTGCGCCGCTCCCAGGCCGTGGTCGAGGAGCGGGCCGTGGTCGGCTGGAAGCTGACCCAGACGTTGTTCCAGCGTCAGGCACGCCTGCTGACCGTGACCGCGGGTGTCGGCGCGGGCACCGGGGGCTACGCCGCGCTCGACGTCGGTGAGGCCGAGGGCGTGGCCTTCGCCGCCGAGGTCACACCTGCCTGGCTCACGCCGTTCCTCCTCACCGAGGCCGCCGACCCGGCGGAGTGATCCCTCACAGGCCGTGTCTCCATGGTGTCTCCGTGGTGTCTCCGTGGTGTCTCCATGGCGCTCGGCGGTGCGCGCGCGGTCGATGCGCGGTCACACGATTGTGGCCATATGGCGACACGTGACGTGCCCTGTCCGAGGAGGCCGTGCCCACGGCGGGACGGCTGGCCCCACCACCCGGCCCACACGGCTCGTACGGCGAAGGCGGGGGCGGCCGGTGAGGATCCCGGCAGCCCCCGCCTCGGGTGATGCGGTCAGTCCTGGCGCCTGGCGCCGAACATGATCTCGTCCCAGGTCGGCACGGAGGCGCGCCGCCCCCTGGCCTTCTTCGCCGGCCGCGCCGGGGCCGGCTTCTGCGGCTCGGCGGGCTTTTCCTGCACGGGCTTTTCGACCGGCTTCGCGGCCTGCTGCTCGGGCGGCGCGGTCGCCGCCGCCTCCTGCGCGGCCGCCTCCGCCTGAGCCCGCTCGTCCAGACTGAGGCGCGCGGCGGGCACCGCGACCGGGGGCTCCTGGGCGGGGGTGGCGTCGGCGGCGGGTGGTTCGGCCTCGACCGTCTCCTGGGCCCGCTGCTCGCGCTCCGGCTCGGGACCGGCACTGACCGGCCCCGGCACGACCTCCGCGGGGGCGGTCTCGATGGCGGAGAGGGGCTCCAGGAGCTTGGGAACCCGTGTGGCGGCCGGCGCGGGTTCGGCCTTCACCTCTGTGGTCGCTGCTGTGGCCGCCCGCTCCGCGACCGCTTCCTCACCCGGCCCGGCGACTGGCCCGGCGACTGGCCCGGCGACTGGCTCTGCCGCGCGTGCCACGATCGTGTCCAGCGGTCCCGCGATCCCGGCGGGCCGCAGGGGCTCGGAGGGTCGCAGGGGCTCGGCGGTCTCCGCCGGAGTGAGGGGCCCCGCGGCCACGAAGGGGGCGACCGGCTCGGGAACCTCGGCCTGCTCCCGTGCGGCGACCGGCCTGGGGGTCACCCGCCCAGGCCCATCCTCCTGCTCGGGCCGTACCCGGATGGCGGGCTCGGGCGCCCTGGCCGCTTCCGGGGTTCTGATCGGCTGCTCGTAGGAGACGGCGGAGTCGGGCGCGCGCAGCGGCGGCACCGTCGGCCTCGGCGGGTCGTACCCGGGAGGCAGCGGTGGCATCGGCGGCTGCGTGTAGGCGGCGGGAGGGTCAGGCCGTTCCTGAGCCGCGAGCGGCTCGGGCTGCGGGTAGGCGGCCCTGGTCGGGGCCGGCGGCTGCTCCTGACGCAGGACGGAGGGGAAGGAGACAGGGGGCTGGTTGAGCGGCTCCGGTGCCAGCGGAGGCACGGGCGCGAGCTTGGCGACCCGGGGCACGAACGGGGTGACCGTGGTGTCCTCGACCGGCTCGGCGTAGTCGCCCGCCGACAGGCGCATGGCCTCGTCGTCGTGCGGGGTGATGTGGCGCCGCCGCGGATCGAAGATCCACTCGGCCCTACGGGTGTGACCGTTCCAAACGAAACCGAGCTTGATCCGCCACAGGTTGTCGTCCCGCTTTGCTGAGTCCCAGTCGATCTCGTCGGGGTGCACGCCGCGACGGGTCAGCCGCTCGGCGACCAGGTCGCCGAGGGTGGGACCGGGAGCGGAGTCGCCCGGCAGTCGCACGGCGCAGCGCTGCGCCTGCTGAGCCATGTACTCACGTTCCTGGAGCACGGGGCCCTCGAACCATCGCACGCGCTCGACCGGGATGCCCGCCGTGGCGGCGATCTCCTCGGCGGTCTCGCCGGCACGGATCCGGGCCTGGATCTCCTTGGGGCGCAACGGACTCTCCACTTCGATCTCGTACTGGCCGAGACGGGAGAAGTTGCCGCGGACGGCAGCACGGAGCCGGTCGTCGACGGGCAGCGTGAACCGGGTGCCCCGGCCGGCCGTCGCCAGCACGAGGTAGGTCCCGTCCTCACTCACCGCGACGAGTCGGAGCTCCTGCATGCGAGTCCCTTCGTCGTCGTGCTCAATCTTCCCCCGGACCCATGAGTCTCTCGCGTGTGCCGGTTGCCTGCCAGCACCGTACCCGGCATGTCCGAACATCGCCTTCCTGGATGGGGCTCGCAGCGATGTGACGCCGGTCACATTTGCTCCATTCATCTACTTAACGGGCACCGTTGTGGAGCAGTACATTCGGAGTCCTCGACGGATTCTCCCCAATAACCGAGGGTGCCGTCGCGAACTTGGAGCAAGAGCCCGGGGGTGGCGACGGGGCCCGCCCGCCCGTCTCGGGGCGGGAGGCCGCCGTGGCGGTCTTGGGCGGTGGGCCTGGACGGCGGGAGAAGGTCATCTCCGGCGGACTCCCTCGGGGTCGAGCGGCGCGGGCGTCTGCGAATCTGCCCCCCACGCCCGCCGTGGTAACGGTGGGACACGCCGATGCGGCATTCCTCGAAGGAGGCTTTACGCACGCCTTTACCGGAACCTTGTGACAAGAGGCCGATTCGGGGAACGGGCGGCGAGCGCGGATTAGGCCGTCGGCGTCCCCAGCGTCCCCGGCGTCCCCGGCGTCCCGTGGATCGCGGGATGTGCCGCGCCGCGAAGGTCACCGCGGGCCCCTTGGGTACGGCGGGCCGGGCCGTACCCAAGGGGGCCGGCGCGGAGGTGTCAACCCAGCACGGTGTCCAGGTAGTCGTTGGCGAACACGCGCTCCGGATCGAGCCTGTCCCGCAGCCTCAGGAAGTCCGCGAAGCGCGGGTAGACCGTGGCCAGGTACGCGGCGTCGCGGGTGTGGAGCTTGCCCCAGTGCGGGCGGCCGCCGAACCTGGTCATGATCTCCTCGACACCCTCGAAGTAGGCCGGGTTCGGGGTCGGCCGGTAGACGTGGCAGGCGACGTAGGCCGAGTCGCGGCCGTACGCGGTCGACAGCCACGCGTCGCTGGGCGGGGTGACCCGCACCTCGATCGGGAAGGTGATCTTCCAGCCCTGTCGTTCGATCAGGTCGCGGGTCTCGTGCAGAGCCTGAGCGAGGTGCTCGCGCGGGATGGCGTACTCCATCTCGAGGAAACGCACGTCCCGCACGCTTGAGAAGACCTTGTAGGAGGTGTCGGTGCGCTCAGAGGCGGACAACGCCGCCGCCGAGATCGCGTTGATGCGCGGGATGGCCCCGGGGAACCGGACGCCGATCCCGCAGAGCGCGCCGAACACGGTGTTCTCCAGGAACGTGTTGTCCAGCCAGTTCCTGAACGGGCTGTGCGGGCTGGCCGGGCCCGCGCTCCGGTTGTTGCGCTTGGTCAGGCAGGTGTCGGTGTGCGGCAGCCAGAAGAAGTCCAGGTGCTCGTTGTTCGAGGTGAGCGCGTCGAGCGAGCCGAGGATGTCGGTCAGCCTCATCGGCTGCCTGACGCTGTGCAGCAGAAACGACGGCTCGATCCTGAAGGTCAGCGCGGTCACCACGCCGAGCGCGCCCAGGCCGACCCTGGCCGCGTCGAACAGGTCCCGCTCGCTCACTCCGTCGCGGATCCTTCCCTCGCCACCTGCGGAGACCGTGACGACCTCGCCGTCCGCGAGCACCAGCTCCAGCGCGAGTATCTGGTCGGCGAGGCCGCCGGTCCGCCTTCCCGTGCCGTGGGTGCCGGTCTGCACGGCCCCCGCCAGGGTCTGGACGGTGATGTCGCCCATGTTGGCCAGGGCGAGGCCCATCCGGCCGAGCTCCTCGTTGAGCGCGTTGAGCGGGGTTCCCGCGGCCGCCCGCACCCAGCCGTCGCCGACCTCCAGGACGCCGGTCAGCGCGTCCGGCCGTAGGAGCAGGCCGCCGGTCAGCGCGATCCCGGTGAAGGAGTGTCCGGTCCCGACCATGCGCACCCGCCGTCCCGTCGCGACGGCGTCTCGCACGGCCAGTGCGACCTCCTCGGTGGAGGAGGGGGCGCGGACCTCGGCCGGGGTGACGGACTGGTTGCCCGCCCAGTTGCGGAAGGTGAGGGAGGCCTCGCTCATGATCGCTCCTAGACCGGGGGGGTGTCGCGGAGCGCGCATGGTTCACACCGTGTGTGCCGGTTCACATCCGCTTCGTCCGCGAATGTGAACAATACTCATGATTGCTGCTGTGGAACAGGGGTGCGCAGCCACGCCGAGCCGCCGACGCCGACGGTCACGGCCACCAGCGCGAAACCGAGGGGAAGTAGGTAGGCGTTGGAGGCGCCGAACGTGTCGGTGAGCCGCCCGGCCGTCCACGAGCCGAGCGCCACGCCGAAGCCGATCGCGGTGGACAGCCACGACATTCCCTCGGTGAGCAGGCGGGCGGGGACCAACTGCTCGATCAGCGTGTAGCTTGTAATGATCGTCGGAGAGATGGCCAGCCCGGCGAGGAACATGAACGGGACCATGACTCCGAGGTCGTCGATCAGGGTGAACGGGGACACCCCCAGGACGAACACCCCCAGGGCGCGGACGAACCGGCTGCGGAGCGAGGCCTTCCACTGCCGCGCGCCGTACCAGAGCCCGGAGATCAGGCTCCCGCACGCGATCACCGACAGCAGCAGCCCGGAGGTGGCCGTGGAGCCCTGCTCCTCGGCGAAGGCCACCGTGATCAGGTCGAACGAGCCGAAGACCGACCCCATCGCCAGGAAGACGCACGACAGCAGCGCCACGCCGGGGATGGTGATCGGACTGCCCGAGCGGCCACCGTCCTGCGTGACCGGGGGCTCGGTGCCGCGCTGCATGGCGAAGGCGATGGTGCCGATCACCGTGGAGACCAGGGCGACGATCAGCCCGGCGTACGGGCTGACCATGGTGGCCAGCGCGGTCACCAGCGCGGGTCCGGCGACGAAGATGACCTCGTCCGCGATCGACTCGAACGAGAACGCCACGTGCAGGTCGGCCGATCCCCCCAGCAGATACGACCAGCGGGCCCGCACGAGTGAGCCGAGCGAGACCGCGCTGCCCCCGACCAGGACGCCGGTGGCGAACAGGGTCCACACCGGTGCCCCGAGTTCTCCGCAGAGCATCAGGCTCGTCAGTGCGGCGCCGTGCGTCAGGACGAGGGGGACGGCTACCCTTGCCTGGCCGAACCTGTCAACCAGTCGCCCGGTCAGGGGACCCGCGACGGCGAAGGCGACGTTGACGGTGGCCGCGACCGCGCCCGCCATGGCGTAGGAGTCGGTGAGCGCCTCGATGAGCAACACGATGCCGATACCCAGCATCGACATCGGCATCCGTCCGAAGAAGCCCGCGATGACGAACCCCTTCACGCCGGGCCTGCTGAACAATCTCCGGTACGGCCCGACCACAAATGCCCCTTTCACGCGTTCCAGGCGTCGATCGTACCGACCGTTTCTGACCAAACCATTGCGCGGTACCCCATTTTCCCCGCAATGGCACGTATTACGGATGCTTGGGCTAACGTGAGGGCAGTGTCGCATCATCCCAGGTTGGGAGTGTTGGTCGCGGTACTCACCGTGATCGCCCTCGCGGCCGTCGGCGGCGCGGTGCTGCTCGTCCTGCGCCCCACCGGCTCCTCGACGGCCGCCGCCGACTCGGCGGGCTCGGCGGCCTCCCCGGCCTCCTCCGGTCAGGAAACCGTCATCCGCGACCTGGCGAGACTCGCCCCGCGGGCCGACCTCCGGCAGGCGAGTCCCTCGCCGGTCAGCCCGGCCCCGGTGGCCCCGGTGGCCGCGGCCACCGGCGGGCCGGGAGTCACCCTCACCCCGCCCCGGCTGTTCGTGATCTCCCAGTCGACGCTGCCCGAGCGGACCAAGGAGGACATCTCCCGGCTCAAGCACGTCCAGAAGGTCGACTCCTTCGACGGGGGAGCGGTGAAGGTGTCCGGCACGGGGCTCAACCTGCTCGCGGTCGACCCGGCCCGCTTCCGCGCCTGGGCGCCCAAGGCCGTCGCCGAGCAGCCGCGGGTCTGGGACGCGCTGGCCAGGGGGGAACTCGTCGCGGACAGCTCGGCGATGCGCCGTTTTGGACTGGCCCTCGGTGCCCGCTACCAGGTCGACGCGGGCCCGGTGTTGCGGGTCGCGGCGTCCGCCTCCTTCGGTCTGCCCGGCGTCGACGGCCTGGTCGGCGCCGAGACGGGGCGGCGGCTCGGCCTGCTGCCGGGGGTCGCGCTGCTGGTGCACGGCCCGGAGAACGCGGCGCAGGCCCTGAACGCCGGGGTGCGCAAGCTGCTCGGCTCAGGTGCCCAGGTGCTCACCGTCGGCGCGGGCCGTACGGCTCGGGTCTCGGCCGACGGCGCAGGGAAGGGCACGGGGACGACCGGAGGGAAGGAAGCCGTGACGGCAACGGAGAGCAAGTCGCGCCCCGCGACCCGCGCGACGGTCGGCCGTCCCGGCAGCTATCTGGAGCTCTACCGTAAGTCGGCCGTCGTCTGCCCCGGACTCTCCTGGACGGTGCTGGCCGCGATCGGCCAGGTGGAGAGCTCGCACGGACGCAACAACGGCCCGTCCTCCGCGGGGGCCCAGGGCCCGATGCAGTTCATGCCCGCCACCTGGAAGGTCTACGGCGTCGACGGCGACGGCGACGGCGTCTCCGACATCTGGAGCCCCTACGACGCCGTTCCCGGCGCGGCCAACTACCTGTGCGCGAACGGCGCGGGACAGGGCGGCAAGAAGCTGGAGAAGGCCGTGTGGTTCTACAACCACTCCTGGGCCTACGTCAGCAAGGTCCTGTCCATCGCGCAGGCCTACGCCCGCACCTACCCGTGACGCCGGGGCGGGGCGGGACAGCAGGTGGCCGCGCACGGGAGCGGCTCCGGCTCGGCGAGCAACTCGCCGATCATCGCGACGAACCGGGGATGCGTGCCCGGGGTCGCCGCCCTGGCCAGTGGGAGGCCGATCTCTGCGGCCAGGCCCGCGGCCTCGACGTCGAGGTCGTAGACGACCTCCATATGGTCGGAGACGAAACCGATCGGCACCAGGACGACCGCGGGGGCGTCGATCTCCCGCAGGTGGTCGCAGACGTCCGGCTCGAGCCACGGCACGTGCGGGGGGCCGCTGCGGCTCTGCCACACCAGGTCCCACTCGCGCCCGCCGCCCAGCCCCGCGGTGACCGCGGCGGCGGCCTGCCGCAGCTGCGCCTCGTAACCCCCGCCGTGCGGCCCGGCCGTGCTCGCCATCGAGATCGGGATGCTGTGCGCGGTGAAGACCAGGCGCGCGGCGTCCCTGTGCTCGGCGGGCAGTCGCTCCAGGGCCTCGCGGGTGTGGTCGACCATGGCCGCGACGAAGCCGGGATGGTCGGAGTAGTGCCTGAGCTTGACGACCTCGGGAGCGCCCTCGACCGCCACCCTGGCCAGCGCGATGTCGTCGATGTACTGCCTGCAGGCCGAGTAGGAGCTGTAGGCGGAGGTGACGAAGGCGGCGGCCCTGCGCACACCGTCCTCGGCCATCCGGCGCAGCGTGTCCTCGAGGTAGGGGTGCCAGTTGCGGTTGCCCCAGTAGACCGGCAGGTCGATGGTCGGCTCAACGGCGGCGATCAGGTCGCGGCACTGTTGGTTGATCGGGCTGTGCCCGCCGAAGCGGTGATAGTGCGCCTCGACCTCGAGAAGCCGTTCACGGGGGATGCCCCTGCCCCGCACCACGTTCTCCAGAAACGGCATCACGTCGTCCGGCTTCTCCGGTCCCCCGAACGAGACGACGAGCAGCGCGTCGTAAGTCCCCATGGCATTCATCAAACCGCATGCCGGGAGGTCCTTTCACACCGTAGCCCCGGGTGGTACGGAAAGTGGTCTCCTCTCAGAGCGTGATCGGAGAAGAAGGGCAGGGTAAGTTCCAGGCGTGACCCCATTTAGCGACATCCGCGATTATGTCGGCGTACCGCGGGTGACATCCCTGCGGCTCTCTCCCGACGGAACCCGCCTGGTGAGCGTGGTCCAGGCCCTCAACCCTGATGGCAAGTCCTACGGCACGTCCCTGTGGGAGATCCCCCTGGACGGGCGTAAGCCGTACCGGCTGACCAGATCTGTAAAAGGTGAGGCAGGAGCGGAATTCACGGCTGACGGCGACCTGATTTTCGGGTCCCGGCGTCCCGATCCGACGGTCAAGGAGGCGAACGAGGAGGTTCCCGCGCTCTGGCTGCTGCCCGCCGCGGGCGGCGAGGCGAGGCAGATCGCCGCGCGGCCCGGCGGTGTGGCGGGATTCGCTGCCGGCGGGCCGAGCGTGGTCTTCGGCTCGGACGTGCTGCCCGGCGACGAGGCGACCGAGGCGGAGCGGCGCAAGGCACGCAAGGACAATGGGGTCAGCGCGATCCTGCACGAGGACTCCCTGGTACGCCACTGGGACCATGACCTCGGCCCCGGTGAGGTGAGGCTGTTCGCCGGAACCCTCGGGGACGACCGGCTGACCGGGATCAGGGACCTCACCCCGCAGCCGGGCAAGGGGCTGGCCTTCTCCTCGTGGGACGTCACGCCGGACGGCGCGACCGTCGTCACGGACTGGACGGTTCACCTGCCGGGCGGTGAGTTCGGCTCGCGGCTCGTGGCCATCGAAACGGCGGACGGCGGGGCCCAGCGGATCCTGGCAGAGGAGGACGGCCACGACTTCGAGGGGCCGGTCGTCTCCCCCGACGGGAGGCTGGTCGCCTGCGTCCGCACCGGCCACGCCACCGCCGACCGGATCCCGGAGAGCGTCCTGTGGATCGTCGACCTGGCCACCGGCGAGGGGCACCCCGCGGGTGACGGGCTCTGGCCGGTCGATTTCGTCTGGGCCCCCGACTCTCGGTCGTTGCGCGTGGCCGCCGACCACCGGGGGCGCCGCCCGATCTTCCAGGTGCCCGCCGACGGCTCCGAGCCGGTACGGCTCACCTCGGACGACGGCGCCTACCTGTCGCTCCAGGCCGCGCCGGACGGCTCCGTATACGCGCTGCGCGGTGCTCTTGACCATCCTCCCGCTCCGGTCCGCGTCACCGCGGAGGGCACGGTCGAAGAGCTGGTTTCCCCGGCCCCCGAGCTCGAGCTTCCCGGGACCCTGACCGAGGTCACCGCGACCGCCGACGACGGCGAGACGGTGAGGGCCTGGCTGGTGCTGCCCGAGGGTGCCTCGGCGCAGAGCCCGGCGCCGCTCCTGCTGTGGATACACGGCGGCCCGCTGTCGAGCTGGAACGACTGGTCGTGGCGGTGGAATCCGTGGATCATGGCCCAGAACGGCTACGCCGTGCTGCTGCCCGACCCGTGCCTGTCCACCGGCTACGGGCCCGGGATGATCCGGCGGGGCTGGCGGAACTGGGGGCCGCGCACCCTCGCCGACCTGACGGCGGTCACCGACAAGGCACTCGAACTGCCCGAGCTCGACGCCTCGAGGACCGCCGCCATGGGCGGCTCCTTCGGCGGCTACATGGCCAACTGGATCGCCGGGCACACCGACCGGTTCAAGGCGATCGTCACCCACGCCTCACTCTGGCACCTGGACCAGTTCGCGGGCACGACCGACGCGGCCATGTACTGGCAGCGGGAGTTCGGGCCCGTGGGCAGCGAGCTGTACCGCACGCTCTCGCCGCACCTGTCGCTGGAGCGCGTCTCCACACCCATGCTGGTCATCCACGGCGACAAGGACTACCGGGTGCCGATCGGCGAGGCCCTGCGCCTGTGGTGGGACCTGCGGCGCTCGGAGGTGGAGTCGAAGTTCCTGTACTTCCCCGACGAGAACCACTGGATCCTCAAACCGGGCAACGCCGTCGCCTGGTATGAGACGGTGCTCGCCTTCCTGGACCAGCACGTCCTCGGCAGGGAGTGGAAGCGGCCGGAGTCGCTGTCGTGACGCGGGGCGGGCCGTTCGCCGGCGAGTCGTGCCAGGTGGAGGCCGTCGCGCCCCTCACCTGGCGGGTGGGAGGGGGTGACCTCCGGTGGAGAGCGTCCTGACTTTCGCCCGGCTGGCCGAGGAGATCTCCAGGGAGGCGGGGGGGATGCTCCTGGTGAAACGGCCCGCCAGACCCGAGGTGCTGGCGACCAAGTCCAGCCCCACGGACGTGGTGACCGCGCTCGACCGGGCCTCAGAGGAGCTGATCCGCGCCAGGATCAGGGCGGTCAGGCCCGACGACGCGATCCTCGGCGAGGAGGGCGGCTCGACCGGCGCCGGCAGGGTCCGCTGGATCGTCGATCCGATCGACGGGACCGTCAACTTCCTGTACGGCCTGCCCGAATGGGCCGTCAGCATCGCGGTCGAGGTCGACGGCGAGGTCGTCGCCGGGGCGGTCAACGTCGCCCCAAGGGGCGAGGTCTTCACCGCGGCCAAGGGGCACGGTGCCTGGCTGGCCGGGGAGCGGCTGCGCTGCAACACCGGCGTGCCGCTCGACCGTGCCCTGATCGCCACCGGCTTCGGCTACGAGGCCGGGCGGCGCAGGGTCCAGGCGGAGGTGCTCGCCCGAGTGCTGCCGCGCGTGCGCGACATCCGCAGGGGCGGTTCCGCGGCCTCCGACCTGTGCTCGCTGGCCGCGGGGCGGGTCGACGGCTACTACGAGCGCGGCCCGCAGTACTGGGACTACGCGGCGGGTGGCCTGGTCGCCACCGAGGCTGGGGCCAGAATCGGCGGCCTGCGGGGCAGGCCGTACAACCCGGACCTCACGATCTGCGCGGCGCCCGGGTTGTTCGAGGAACTGCACGACCTGCTGGCGCCGCTGGATCCGGAACGCGACGCCTGACGCCGCACCCGTACGGCGCGGTGAGGCACCCGAGCCTGACACGAGGAAGCCCCCCGCGGCCGGGGGGCTTCCTCACTCAGCGCTGGATGGGAACGCCGTTGTCCGTTGCCAGACGGTGGAGATCCTCGATCTCGGCGGTGAAGGTGTCGGCGAGGTAGTCGTCGCCAGAGGACCTGGCTTCCTGCAGGTTCTTGTAGGCCTGGTCGAGGCGGTGTTCGATCGTGGTGGTGAACTCGCCCATCTCACCTTCTTTCTCACGGGGGCTGAAAGATCGGGCTGGTGGGGGACTGGCTCCGGGCTCTACCCACGGCGATGGGGCGGTTAAACCTATATGTGTCTTACATCACGCATTGTGCCTATGGTGGGACCAGCCTTACCCCCGTCTTACAGGGGGTATGGCGACAATGAATAACCGTTCCCGCGGGCTGTTTCGCGGATCTTTCACAGGAGGTACCAGAGGTCGTGCGCGTGCTTGTGGTTGAGGACGAGCGGGTGCTCGCTGACGCGATCGCGACGGGACTCCGGCGTGAGGCCATGGCCGTCGACGTCGCCTACGACGGCGCGGGTGCGCTCGAACGGACCGGGTACATCGACTACGACGTGATCGTCCTGGACCGGGACCTGCCCAAGGTTCACGGGGACGAGGTCTGCCGCCGCCTGGTGGCCGACAGGACCGCCTCCCGGATCCTGATGCTCACCGCCTCCGGCGATGTCGACGACAAGGTGGAGGGGCTGGGACTGGGCGCGGACGATTACCTGGCGAAGCCCTTCGTCTTCATCGAGCTCGTCGCGCGGGTCCGGGCGCTCGGCCGCCGCTCCGCCCCCGCGCTGCCTCCTGTGCTGGAGCGCTCCGGAGTCCGCTTGGATCCGGGCAAGCGGCTGGTCACCAGGGACGGCGAGGAGATCGCGCTCACGAAGAAGGAGTTCGCGGTCCTTGAGGAGCTGATGCGCGCTGAGGGCGCGGTCGTCAGCCAGGAGGACCTGCTGGACAAGGCGTGGGACGAGAACATCGACCCGTTCACCAACGTGGTGCGGGTCACCATGATGACCCTGAGGAAGAAGCTGGGCGAGCCTCAGGTGATCGAGACGGTGCCCGGGGTCGGATACAAGCTGTGAGTGTTCCAGGGGGCGAAGCGGAGGAGCGGGTCTCGAAGGCTCCGGCCGAGGAGTCGGGCCAGGGAGTGCCGACCCACCCGATGATCAGCCCGCACTCCGAGCGGAGCGTGAGGAACGGCGGGCGGCGGGTCACCGTCCTCCCGGCGGAGGTCCAGCCGCCGCCGCCGACGGGGCCGCCGGTGTGGGACGGCCCACCCCCGCCTGGCGAGACGTCGGTCTCGCCCACCCCCCTGGAACAACTGCACACGATGATCAGCCGGATCAGCATCCGCTGGCGGCTCACCATCACCTACGGCGTGCTGTTCTTCATGGCGGGAGCCCTGCTGCTGTTCGTCATCTACATGATGGTCGGCTGGGCGATCGAGACGGCGTTGCCGGTGCCCAACACGGACGACCTGCCACCGACTCTCGCGATCCAGGCCGAGCAGTGGTGGAACGCCTACCTGCGCCTGGCCATCACCGCGGCGCGCAAAACCCTGCTGACCCGGTCGCTTCTGGCCCTGACCGGGGTCGGCATCCTGGCGATCATCATCGGCTACCTGGTCGCCGACCGCGCGCTCAAGCCGGTTCAGCAGATGACCACGACCGCGCGTAAGCTCTCCGGCAGCACGCTGGCCCACGAGCGGATCGACCTCAAGGGGCCCGATGACGAGCTCAAGGAGCTGGCCGACACCTTCGACGCCATGCTGACCAGGCTCAACGTGGCCTTCGACACGCAGCGAAGATTCGTGGCCAACGCCTCTCACGAGCTGAGAACCCCGCTGACGATCAACCGGACCGTGCTGGAGATCGCGCTGGGCGACCCGCAGGCCTCCGAGGACCTCAAGGCGCTCGGCCGTACGCTCCTGGAGGTCAACGCCCGTAACGAGCGGCTCATCGAGGGACTGCTGCTGCTGGCGCGCAGTGAACGTGAGCTGAGCGTGCGCAAGCCGGTCGACATGAAGGACGTGGCCCAAACGGCCGTCGAGCAGCTCGCCCCGCGTGCCGAGGAGTCCGGGGTCACCATGACCACCGAGCTGCAGCGCGCCGAGACGGTCGGAGATCCGGTGCTCCTTGAGCGCTGCGTGGCCAACCTGGTCGAGAACGCCATCAAGCACAACCTCTCCGACGCGGGACGCCTGTGGGTGCGCACGGGAATGGTGGAGGGGGCTCTGATTGTTCAGGTGGCCAACACGGGGCCGCACGTGCCCGCGTACGAGGTGAACGGCCTGTTCGAGCCGTTCCGGCGGCTCAACGCCGAACGGGTCGACTCGTCCAAGGGGGCGGGGCTCGGGCTGTCCATCGTCCGCGCGGTCGTGCGCGCTCACGGGGGCAACGTGACCGCTGTTCCCAGGGACGGGGGAGGCCTTGTGGTGACGGTGAGACTTCAGTCGCGCTGATCCGGCGGGGGGCGTCTCGTTCACGCCGTACATGTGGTTGGATGTGCCGTCGAACACGGTGGTGCATGCCGCCAATGTTGTGGTTTACGCCATATTTGGCTAACCGCAGCCGTTGGCGGTAGGTCCTTCACGTGTAGGGAGGTTCGACGACCATTCCGACGGGGTACCGATGCAGGAATCTATCTGGCGGATCGGGCACAAGTTGAGCCTCTCGAACGTTACACACGCGCGAACGAGCGCAGACGAATTGACAAGCGCAGACAGATAGATGAGGGGGATGGAGCAGACCGATGGCTACCGACTACGACAGTCCACGCAAGACCGATGACGACCTCAACGAGGACAGTCTTCAGGAACTGCAGGCACGCCGTACCGACAAGTCCTCGGGCAGTATCGACATCGACGAGACCGACCTCGCCGAGTCACTCGAACTGCCGGGCGCGGACCTGTCCAACGAGGAGCTCTCGCTCAGAGTGATTCCTCGTCAGGCCGACGAGTTCACCTGCGCGCGGTGCTTCCTGGTGCACCACCGCAGCCAGCTCGCGGTTGAGAGGAACGGCCAGCAGATCTGCAAGGAGTGCGCGGCCTGACGATGTTCCGACGGCCTGTCCGATGTGTGTCCTTCCATCGACGGGTAGGGCTCCAGGACAGCCTTGAGGAGGTTCCGCGACATGACGTCAGAGAACAAACAGACCGGTGCTGAGCCGGACGACTCCACGGCCGGGGAGTCGGCCGGCGCACCTGCGGGCAGCGCAGGAACGGCGGACCGTGAGGCGCAGGCCGGGATGACCGGCGAGCCGGACCGGCACGCTGAAACCTCCGACCAGGAGGTGGCCGAGCTCGTCGGCAGGCTCACCGAACCGGGCGAGATCGATGGCGCCGAGCGGCGGCAGCTGCTCGGCCGCCTGACCGCCGTCCTGGCCAGGGGGTCCAGGAAGGCCAAGGAGAGCGGGGTCGGTCGAGGCCGATGGCTGGCCGACGTGTTCACCGCCGTCGCCCCCCGCATCCCCATCCGCGACCTGGCCACCCTTTCCAGGCATCATCACGGCCTCACCTCGGAGGCGCTGGCGGACGATCTCGTGCGAACCGCAGCCAAGGCCACCATGACGGTTGGCGCCATCGGCGGCGCCCTGGCCGCGGCGGAGTTCGTCACCCCGCCCCTGCTGCTGTCCGCCCCCGCCCAGCTCGTGGCCGAGACCCTGGTGGTCGCCGCGATCGAGGTCAAGCTCCTCGCCGAGCTCCACGAGGTCTACGGCGCCCATGTGGAGGGCACGGGAGCCCAGCGGGCCATGGTCTTCGTGGGCGCGTGGTCCAAGCAACGCGGCGTCGACCCCCTCTCTCCCGCAACGGTGAGCATCGCGCTCGGCGCGGCCACCAAGACGGCGCTGCGCAACCGGCTGATGCGTACCCTCGGCCGGCATCTGACCACCCTCGGCCCCTTCCTCACCGGCGCCGTCGCAGGTGGGGCCCTCAACCGGGCCGCCACAAGGAAGCTCGCTGCGGCGGTCAGGGCTGATCTAAGAATTAATCGGTCACTTCCACCCGGTAAGTCATAGAAACGTCCGAATTGGGTAGTTGTTAGGAGTAGTCCGACTACCTGGAGGATTTTGTGCAGGGCCGCAGCTCGTTTCTGATCGTCGCAAACCGCCTCCCCGTCGACCGCGCGGGTGACGACATGTGGCGGCGCAGCCCCGGTGGCCTGGTCACCGCCATCGCCCCCGTCCTCCAGCGCCGAGAGGGCGCGTGGATCGGCTGGCACGGCGCGTCCGGCGAGTATCTCGACCCGTTCCACCACGACGGCATGCACCTCATCCCCGTGCCGCTGTCGGAGTCGGAGGTCGAGCTCTACTACGAGGGCTTCTCCAACACCACGCTCTGGCCCCTCTACCACGACGTGGTCGCGACCCCGATCTACTCCCGCGTCACCTGGGAGGCCTACCGCGCCGTCAACGAGCGCTTCGCCAGGGCCGCGGCGGAGGAGGCGGCGGAGAACGCGGTCGTATGGATCCAGGACTACCAGCTCCAACTCGTCCCCGCCATGCTCCGCAGGCTCCGCCCCGACCTGCGCATCGGGTTCTTCCTGCACATCCCGTTCCCGCCGGTCGAGCTGTTCTCGCAGCTGCCGTGGCGCAGGGAGATCGTCGAGGGACTGCTCGGCGCCGACATGGTCGGCTTCCAGCGCCCCGGCGGTGCGTCGAACTTCATCAGGCTCTGCCGCCGCCTGCTCGGTCTCCAGCACCACAAGAACGAGATCTACGTGGAGGACCGCGTGGTGCGGGCCGCGGCGTTCCCCATCTCGGTCGACTTCGGGGAGCTCGACTCCCTGGTCCGCGAGCCGCACATCATCGAACGGGCCAAGGAGATCCGCGCCGAGCTGGGAGACCCCGAGTGCATGCTGCTCGGCGTCGACCGGCTCGACTACACCAAGGGCATCGGCCAGCGCCTCAAGGCGTTCGGCGAGCTGTTGTCCGAGGGCTCGATCAAGCCGGGGGAGGCGGCGTTCGTGCAGATCGCCACGCCGAGCAGGGAACGCGTCGAGGAGTACATGCGCCTTCGTGACTCGATCGAGCTGCAGGTCGGCCGGATCAACGGGGAGCAGGGCGAGTTCGGCCAGCAGCCGGTTCAGTACATGCACCAGTCCTACGGCCGCGAGGAACTGGCCGCGCTCTACCTGGCGGCGGACGTGATGGTGGTGACCCCGCTGCGCGACGGGATGAACCTGGTCGCGAAGGAGTACATCGCCTGCCGCAACGACCTGCGCGGCGCCCTGGTGCTCAGCGAGTTCGCCGGGGCGGCCGACGAACTGCGGCAGGCGTTCATGGTGAACCCCTACGACGTGGACGGGCTCAAGCGGACGATGCTGGCCGCGATGCGGGCCACGCCGCACGACCTGTCGCGCCGGATGCGCTCGCTGCGCAGGAGGGTCGCGACCTACGACGTGGACCGCTGGGCCAAGGAGTTCCTCGCCTCGCTGGAGGCCTGACCCGGGAGTCCTGGCCCGCGGTACGGCGCGGCGGGTACGGCCTGCCCCGTCCAGGGGCGCGGCGGGGCCCGCCGCCGGTGGGGGACGTCAGGCGGAGACCTCCTTCGCCGTGTCCCTCACCGCCTTCCACGCGTTGTAGCGCTTTTTGGCGGTACGGGCGACCACGATCTGCGCGACCTGCATGCCCACCCCCATCACCACGGCGTAGCCGATCGCCTCGCCGAGGCTGATGTCCAGCGACTCGTTGTCCACGGGAGGCTTCTTGCCGGTCGTCTTCTCCCAGGCGAACCCGATGGCCTTCCTCGCGGCCCAGGCCGTCACCAGCCCCGCCAGGCCGCCGATGGCCCGCCACGCCAGGTCCTGCTTCTCGGTTTTTTCGGCCATGTGGCTCCCTCCCCTTCTTTTTCGCTCTGGACAAGAACACTAGTCTCCTCCAGCGCGGCACCACGTGACGCCATACCATAGGGAGGCATGACACAACAGCGACTGCGCCATGCGCCCATGCCCGAGAAGCCCTCTCTCGACGGCCTGGAAGCTGTATGGGTAGCCCGCTGGGAGGCCGAGGGCACCTACCGCTTCGACAGGTCGCGCACCCGGGCGGAGATCTACTCCATCGACACCCCGCCGCCGACCGTCTCCGGATCCCTGCACGTCGGCCACGTCTTCTCCTACACCCACACCGACACGATCGCCCGTTTCCAGCGCATGCGCGGGCGCGAGGTCTTCTACCCCATGGGCTGGGACGACAACGGCCTGCCCACCGAGCGCAGGGTGCAGAATCACTTCGGCGTGCGCTGCGACCCCTCCATCCCCTATGACCCGGAGTTCGAACCGCCGGCGAAGCCCGACGCGAAACGCCAGGTCCCCGTCTCGCGCGGCAACTTCATCGAGCTGTGCGAGCGGCTCACTCTGGAGGACGAGAAGGCCTTCGAGGAGCTCTGGCGCCGTCTCGGCCTGTCGGTCGACTGGTCGCTGACCTACGCGACCGTCGAGGGGCGGGCACGCGCCGCCTCCCAGCGCGCGTTCCTGCGCAACCTCGCCCGCGGCGAGGCCTACCTGTCGCAGGCCCCGACGTTGTGGGACGTCACCTTCCGTACGGCCGTCGCCCAGGCCGAGCTTGAGGACAGGGAGTGGCCCGGCGCCTTCCACCGGCTCGGCTTCGCCCTGTCGCCCGAGCAGCGGGCCACGGGGTTCGGCGAGCGGGTCTGGATCGAGACGACGCGCCCCGAGCTGGTGCCCGCCTGTGTCGCGCTGGTCGCCCACCCCGACGACGAGCGCTACCGCCCGCTGTTCGGCACCACGGTCAGGACGCCGCTGTTCGGCGTCGAGGTGCCGGTGCTGGCCCACCGCCTTGCGGAGCCGGAGAAGGGCTCCGGCATCGCCATGATCTGCACCTTCGGCGACGTCACCGACGTCACCTGGTGGCGTGAGCTGGACCTCCCGACCCGCGCGGTCATCGGCAGGGACGGAAGGCTGCTGCCCGAGGCGCCGGAGGGCATCCCGGCGGAGCCGTACGCCGAGCTGGCGGGCAAGACCGTGCATGGAGCCCGGGAGCGGATCGTCGAGCTACTGCGCGAGTCCGGCGACATGGAGGGCGAGCCGCGCCCGATCAAGCGCCCGGTGAAGTTCTACGAGAAGGGCGACCGGCCCCTGGAGATCGTCACCACCCGCCAGTGGTATGTCCGCAACGGCGGCCGGGACCGCGCGCTCAGGGACGCGTTCCTGGCGCGCGGCGGCGAGCTGTCCTGGCACCCGCCGCACATGAGGGTCCGCTACGACAACTGGGTCGAGGGCCTGGCGGGCGACTGGCTGATCTCCCGGCAGCGGTTCTTCGGCGTGCCGATCCCGGTGTGGTACCCGCTGGACGAGGCCGGGGAGCCCAACCACTCCGCGCCGATCCTGCCGGAGGAGTCCACGCTGCCCATGGACCCCGCGACAGACGTGCCGCCGGGTTACACCGAGGAACAGCGCGGCAGGCCGGGGGGTTTCACCGGCGACCCGGACGTCATGGACACCTGGGCCACCTCCTCGCTGACCCCGCAGATCGCGGGCGGCTGGCAGTGGGATGAGGACCTGTTCGAGCGGGTCTTCCCGATGGACCTGCGCCCGCAGGCCCACGAGATCATCCGTACCTGGCTGTTCTCGACCGTGGTCAGGGCGCACCTGGAGGAGGGCACCCTGCCCTGGCGCAACGTCGCCATCTCCGGGTGGATCCTCGACCCCGACCGCAAGAAGATGTCCAAGTCGGTGGGGAACGTGGTCACCCCGCTCGGCCTGCTGGAGCAGTACGGCTCCGACGCGGTCCGCTACTGGGCGGCCAGTGGCCGTCCCGGAACAGACACCGCCTTCGACACGGGCCAGATCAAGATAGGCCGCAGGCTGGCGATCAAGATCCTGAACGCCTCCAGGTTCGTCCTGGGGCTCGGTGAGGACGGCGGTGAGGTCACCGAGCCGATCGACCTGTCGATGCTGGCCCGACTCGGCGAGGTGGTCCGCGACGCGACGGAGGCGTTCGAGGCCTACGACTACACCCGCGCTCTTGAGCGGACCGAGCGGTTCTTCTGGGAGTTCTGTGACGACTACCTGGAACTGGTCAAGGCGAGGGCCTACGAGGGCGGCGCCCCCGCGCGTTCGGCGCACGCCGCGCTGCGCCGGGCGCTGGACGTCATGCTCAGGTTGTTCGCCCCGTTCCTGCCGTTCGTCACCGAGGAGGTCTGGTCCTGGTGGCGCGAGGGCTCGGTGCACCGCGCGGCCTGGCCGGAGGCCGCCCGCCTCGGCGCCGGGTCCGACGGCGGGCCCGGGGGCGCGACCGAACTGCTCCCCGCGGTGGCGGCAGTGCTCGGCCACGTCCGCAGGGCCAAGTCGGACGCCAGGCTCTCGATGCGTGCCGAGGTCGCCCGGCTCACCGTGACCGGAGGCCTGGCCGACCTCGTACGGCAGGCGCAGGACGACCTGTGCGGCGCCGGCGCCGTGGAGGAGTTCGTGCTCCAGCCCGGCGACGGCGACCTGCTGGTCGAGGTCGCCCTCGCCTGACCGCAGCCTGACCGCACCTGACCCACAGCCCTGACCACGGCCTGGCCGCGCACACGAATCTGTCCTTTTCGTCCGGCGCCGCTGCCGTACGGTCGAGGCACGAGCAGGTGAGGAGGAGAGGATGATCCCAGGTTGCGGCAACTGCGACTGCTACCTCGACGACAGGGTGATCGCCCGGCCGCCTGAGGAGCGCTGATCCGCCCGGGCTGGGGGACCCGGCCACCCGAGCCGGGCGGGTCCCCCAGCCGCGCGTGCGCTCCTGGTGGCCGTGCTTTACATGTCCGGGCGATAACCATGCGCGTAACAGGCCGTGGCGTGACAGTCTGGAAGCGTGATCTCTGATCGGGAACGTCTGATGAACCTCGTGCCGCGCACGCTGCTCCGCGTGGCGGTCTGGTGCCTTTGCCTGATCGCCATCGGCTGGGCCGTGTTCTACTTCGCGCAGTTCATCGCGACGTTACACATCGTGGTCCTGCCGGTGGCCGTCGCGCTGCTGCTGACCGCGCTGCTGTTCCCGGTCACCCGCAGGCTCAAGGCGGTGGGCGTCCGGCCGATCTACGCCACCTGGATCACCCTGCTGGTGGCGTTCGCGGTAATAGGCGGAACGGGCTGGTTCATCGGGTTGCGGGCGAACGACGAGTTCCCCGGCCTGGTCGACCAGGTGAGGAAGACCTCCCAGACCGTCGAGCAGTGGCTCTACACCGGGCCGCTGCATCTGAAGCCGACCCAGCTCACCTCGTGGATCGACGAGATCACCACGCAGCTCACCGCGCAGCGCAACCAGATCACCCAGACCGTCCTCACCGGCGCCACGGTCGCGCTTGAGGTGCTTGCCTCCATCGTGCTGCTGCTCTTCGTCACCTTCTTCCTGCTCAAGGACGGCGACCGCATCTGGGAGTGGTTCCTGAAGGCGTTCGGCTCCGCCGCGCCTCGGATCGACAAGGCGGGGCGGGTCGCCTGGGTGACCCTCTCGCACTACGTGCAGGGCACCGTGGCGGTCGCCGCCGTGCACGGCGTGGTCATGGGCATCGTGCTCGCCGGGATGGGGGTTCCACTCTGGGCGCCGCTCGCCGTGCTGATCTTCCTGGCCAGCTTCATCCCCATCGTCGGCATCTTCTTCGCCGGAGGCGTCGCCACCCTGGTCACCCTCGGGGCGAAGGGCCCTATCTACGCCCTGATCTTCCTCGGCATCCTGATCGTCGAACAGCAGCTGGAGAACCATGTCCTGCAGCCGCTGATCGTCGGCAGGGCGCTGAACTTCCACCCGCTGGCGATCATCCTGGTGCTGGCCGTCGGTGGCATCGTCGCGGGCATCGCCGGGGCCGCGGTCGCGGTTCCGGTCGCCGCAGTGATCTACCGGGCGATCCCCGAACTCATGGCCGATCCACCGATCGCCCTGCCTCCCGTGCCCCCTTCGGCCCCGTCGTCGTCCGAGGCAGATGGGGGCGCCGTGGTGGCCGGTCCCGGCGGGCAGCCGGGGCAAGCCGGGCATGCCGGGCCGATCTTGCCCGCGGATGAGGAGTCCTCGCAGCACAGGGGGTAACGTTCTGCCCCGTGACCCGTTCCACCGTCCGTCTCGCGTCCGTCCAGGACGGCGCCACCCCGCGTCTGTGTTTTCGGCGCGCCTGGCGTCCCGCCGCGCCGGGGCGAAAGGCGTACCTTGAGGCTGAGGGGTGGATCGGCTCCCCGGACGGCCCGGCCGTCGTGCGCGCTGCCATGCCCCTCGCCGAGGTGGGCATGGAGCGCTTCGTCGACCACGGAGACGTCCAGGCAATCGTTGATGAGCACCACGATGACGAGGTGAACCCGTGACCGGCACAGTCGAGGTGTTGATCCACCGGCTCGACGCCGATCTGCCCATGCCGTCCTACGCCCACCCCGGTGACGCCGGCGCCGACCTCTACGCCGTCGAGGACGTCGAACTGCTCCCAGGGGAGCGGGTGATGGTCGGCACCGGCATGGCGATCGCCCTGCCCGACGGATACGCCGCGTTCGTCCATCCGCGTTCCGGACTCGCCGCCAGGCACGGCGTGACACTTGTGAACGCGCCCGGCACCGTGGACGCGGGATACCGGGGCGAGATCAGGGTGACGCTGCTCAATACGGACACCAAGAACGCGGCACAGCTGCGCAGGGGAGACCGCATCGCGCAACTCGTGGTCCAGCGGGTCGAGAAGGCCGTGTTCCATGAGGTGGACCGGTTGCCCGGTTCGGCGCGGGGCGCCAACGGGTTCGGGTCAACCGGCCGCTGACGAGGAGGCGAACCCCATGAGACCCGTCGAACGGCCGCGGCCCCCGCGGGAGCTGTCCTCCCGCGGGGCGGCCGGTCGTTGGGCGAGGACCGGAGGCGAGCCCCAGTGAACTTTCAAGGAGTGTGAGGGAAGTGTTCGGACGTCGCCGTCGCGAGGAGCCCGCGGCCCCGGCAGAGAAGGCCGGGCGGACCGAGCGGGAAGAGGCAGTGGAGGAGACCCAGACGCGCCGCTCCGGCCCGTGGGACTCCGGCGAGCCGTACCCGGAGCGTGAGCGAGTCGACCTCGGGGGCCTGCGCCTGCCGGTCGACCCGGGTTTCGAGGTGCAGCTCAACCTGGCTGGAGACCAGATCGTCGGTGCGGTGGTCGTGTTCGAGGAGAGCGCCCTGCAGGTGCACGCGTTCGCCGCGCCCAAGCGCAGCGGGATCTGGGACGAGGTTCGCGCCGATCTCGCGGAGGGCGTGCGGGGCGCGGGCGGCACGGCGCAGGAGCGGGAGGGGCCGTTCGGCGTCGAGCTGGCCGCCCAGGTCCCCACGGACGAGGCGGACCGGCAGCCGGTGCGTTACATCGGTGTTGACGGGCCGCGCTGGTTCCTCCGTGCCGTGATCAGCGGTCGTGCCGCGCTCGACGAGGAGGTCGCCGCGACCCTGGAGGGGGTCGTCCGCGACATCGTCGTGGTCCGTGGGGACGAGCCGATGGCCCCGAAGGAGGCGATCGAGCTGCGGCTTCCGCCCGAGGCCAGGCAGGCGGTCGAGCAGCACGCGGCCCAGGGGGACGTGCCCGATCTCAAGCCCTTCGAGCGCGGTCCCGAGATCGCGGAGATTCGCTGACGTGAGGGATCGCGTACGCTGATTCAACACGTATGTGAAGGAGAGGTCGTGGGTTCTCAGGAACCGCATAAACAGGGCGGATTTCGAGGCTTCTTCCGGCGGCTGACGACGAGCCAGGCAGAGCTGGAGGCCAGCGAACTCCAGCAGGACCTCGATCGTCACGGCGCGACGCCGATCGTCTCGTGCGGCGGGCGGCGCCGGTTCTGCGTAACCGGTACGCTACGGACCGTCACGCTGCGCCCCCGTGGAGGCGCGCCCGCCCTTGAGGCGGAGCTTTACGATGGTTCCGATGTGATCGACCTGGTCTGGCTCGGACGCAGGAGGATCGCCGGGATCGAGCCGGGCCGGATGGTGCTCGCCGAAGGGCTCGTCAGTCTTCAGGACGGGCGCAAGGTGATGTTCAATCCCAGATACGAGCTACGCCCGGCGAGCGGTGCGTGAGCGATTGACGACCACGGAGCGGTGAGCGAGAAGATGAGCACCACCGAGGAGAACACCGCGCACGTCACGGTCGAGGCGGCGATGCGCGGGCAACTCGCCAAGGCCTTCGGCGGCGTGCGCGGCATCATCGAGGCCGCCGTGCCCACGATCGCCTTCACATTGATGTGGATTGTCACCTCCGACCTGAGGATGTCGCTGATCGTCAGCGTCTCCACCGCGGTGGTGCTGCTGCTCGTGCGGGTGCTGCAACGTTCGACGCCGCAGTTCGTGCTCAACAGCCTGGTCGGCATCGGCATCGGCGCGTTCTTCGCCTCCCGCACCGGTGAGGCGAGGGACGTGTTCCTGCCCGGCATCCTCTACAACGCGGGCTACGCGGTGGCGATGCTGCTGTCGATCGTCGTCCGGTGGCCGGTGGTCGGCTTCCTGATCGGGTCCGTCACCGGCGATCCGACCGCCTGGCGCGCTGACCCGGCCGTCGTGCGCCTGTGCTCCAAGCTCACCTGGATGCTGATGATCCCCTGCATGGTGCGGGTTGCCGTGCAGCTTCCCGTCTATCTCATCGGCGGGAACGACGCGGTCGCCGAGCTGGGCATCCTCAAGATCGTGATGGGCTGGCCGTTGCAGGTCGCGGGCCTCGGCGCCATGGTCTGGCTGCTGGCCAGAGGCCGAACCCCGGTCAGGCCCGCCGTCTCATGAGCGCCGTCTCATGAGTGCCCCTGTTTCATGAGCGCCGGCTTCTGAAGGGCCGGTCCCGTACGGCCGTGCCGTACGGGACCGGTGCCCAGGGCGGAGTCCCGAGACCGGGGGAGATCAGCTCACCGAGCGGTGGTGCGGCGAGAGCAGCCGCCCCAGCTCCTCCTCGACCTCCTGGGTGGCCACGAACATCAGCTCGTCGCCCGCCTCAAGCGGGTCGTCGGCGCTGGGCACCAGCACCCGGCCCTCCCGCAGGATCGCGACCAGCGCGGTGTCGGCGGGCCACGGCACCGAACCGGCGCGGTGGCCGACGACCGGAGCGTCCTCCGGCAGGGTCAGCTCGACCAGGTTGGCCTGCCCCTGACGGAAGGTCATCAAGCGGACCAGATCACCGACGCTCACCGCCTCCTCGACCAGCGCGCTCAGCAGGCGCGGAGTCGAGACGGCCACGTCCACGCCCCACGACTCGTTGAACAGCCACTCGTTCTTGGGGTGGTTGATCCTGGCCACGACGCGCGGCACGCCGTACTCGGTCTTGGCGAGCAGCGACACGACGAGGTTGACCTTGTCATCGCCGCTGGCGGCGACGACCACGTGGCAGTCGGCCAGGCCCGCCTCGTCCAGGGAGGAGATCTCGCAGGCGTCGGCGAGCAGCCACTCCGCCCGCGGCACAGTGTCAATCTTGATGGCCTTCGGGTCGATGTCGATGAGTAGGACCTCGTGGCCGTTCTCCAGGAGCTCGGCGGCGATGGACCGCCCAACGGCTCCGGCACCCGCGATGGTGACACGCATCAGTGACCCTCCTCCGGAGCCCCGGAGAGCACCTTGTTGATGCGCTCCATGTCGTTCTCCGCCGCCATGACGTGCAGGAGGTCGCCCTCCTGCACCACGGAGTCGTTCCTGGGCAGCAGGGTCTCGCCCATCCTGTTGATGAACGCGACGCGGGTGGCGGCGGCCTCCTCCAGGTCCTTGCTTCTGGTGCCGATCCAGCCGGGGTGGTAGGCCACCTCGGCCAGCACGACGGAGCCGGTCGGGTCACGCCACAGCGGTTCCGCGCCCTCGGGGAGGACCCGGCGCAGGATCTGGTCGGCGGTCCAGCGCACCGTGGCGACGGTGGGGATGCCTAGGCGCTGGTAGACCTCGGCGCGCCGGGAGTCGTAGATGCGGGCGACCACGTTGTCCACGCCGAACGTCTCGCGGGCGACCCTGGCGGAGATGATGTTGGAGTTGTCCCCGCTGCTGACCGCCACGTAGGCTCCGGCGGACTCGATGCCCGCCTCTTCCAGGACGTCCCGGTCGAAGCCGATCCCGGTTACCCGGCGCCCCCGGAAACCGGCCCGCAGCCTGCGGAAGGCCTGCGGGTCCCGGTCGATGATCGCGACCGAGTGGCCGCTGTCCTCAAGAATGTGCGCCAGAGTCGAACCGACCCGGCCACACCCCATGATCACGATATGCATGCTCCCCCGCCGCTCGCGTTGAGGCGGATCTTGTCCCTGTGTACCTAGTCAGTATGGCCCGCTCTGGGAGTGCCGCGTCAGCGGGGCGTATGGATGGGGACTAGCATCGGCAGACGTGTCAAAGGTGACGGACCTCGTCAAGCGCCTTTTCATCGGGCGCGCGCTGCGCAGCACGCAGTTACATGAGCAATTGCTCTCCAAGCGCATCGCGCTGCCCGTTTTCGCGAGTGACGCGCTCTCCTCGGTCGCCTACGCGCCGCAGGAGATCCTGGTCATCCTCTCCATCGCCGGACTTTCGTTCTACCACTTCGCACCGTGGGTGGCCATCGCGGTCGTCCTGGTGATGCTCACGGTGGTCGCGTCCTACCGGCAGAACGTGCACGCCTACCCCAGCGGGGGCGGCGACTACGAGGTGGCGACGGTCAACCTGGGGCGCAACGCCGGTCTCACCGTCGCCAGCGCCCTCATGGTCGACTACGTGCTGACCGTCGCGGTCTCGGTGGCCAACGGTGTCGACTACGTGGGCGCGACCATCCCCTACGTCGCCGAGCACAAGCCACTGGTCGCGATCGCCATCGTCGTCCTGCTGACGCTGGTCAACCTGCGCGGCATCCGCGAGTCCGGCGCGGCGTTCGCGGTCCCCACGTATGCCTTCATGATCTCGGTCATCGGCCTGGTCGCCTGGGGCGCCTTCCGGCTGCTCGTCCTGGGCGACGAGCTGCGCGCGCCGACGGCCGACTACCAGATCGTGGCCGAGCAGACCGACCTGACCTCCCTGGCGGCGGCGTTCCTGATCCTGCGCGCCTTCTCCTCCGGCTGCGCCGCGCTGACCGGCGTCGAGGCGATCAGCAACGGCGTCCCGGCGTTCCGCAAGCCGAAGAGCAAGAACGCCGCGACCACACTGCTGATGATGGGCCTGATCGCGGTGACGATGTTCGCCGGCATCATCGCGCTCGGCCTGGCCTCCGGCGTCAAGCTCGCCGACCCGGCGAGCGTCGCCCACGACGTGCTCATCAACGGCAAGCCCGCCGGGCCCGACTACTACCAGCAGCCGATCATCGCCCAGGTCGCCGACGCGGTCTTCGGCAACGGGTCGCTGTTCTTCATCGCCATCGCCGCGGTCACCGCGCTGATCCTGTTCCTGGCGGCCAACACCGCCTTCAACGGCTTCCCCGTGCTCGGCTCCATCCTGGCCCAGGACCGTTTCCTGCCCAGGCAGCTGCACACCCGGGGCGACCGGCTGGCCTTCTCCAACGGCATCGTCATCCTGGCCGCCGGGGCCTGCCTGCTGCTGTGGGGTTTCCAGGCGGACGTCAGCCGTCTGCTCAACCTCTACATCGTCGGTGTCTTCGTCTCGTTCACGCTCAGCCAGACCGGCATGGTCAGGCACTGGACCCGGCACCTGAAGACCGAGACCGACCCGAAGGTCAGGGCGCAGATGCGGCGCTCGCGGGTCATCAACTTCTTCGGCGGCGTCATGACCGGCGTGGTGCTGGTGGTCGTGCTGCTGACCAAGTTCACCCACGGCGCGTGGATCGTCTGTGTCGCCATGCCGGTGCTGTTCCTGACCATGAAGGGCATCCACCGCCACTACGAGAACGTGGCGGCCGAGCTGGCCGTGGCCGAAGACCTCCAGGTGGACGAGTCGATGCTGCCCGCCCGCAACCACGCCGTGGTCCTGGTCTCCAAGATCCACAAGCCGACCCTGCGCGCCCTCAGCTACGCCCGCGCCACCCGGCCCTCCACGCTGGAGGCGGTGACCGTCGGCGTCGAGGGCGAGGAGGCGCGGGCGCTGCAAGAGGAGTGGGAGCGCAGGGGCATCCCGGTCCCGCTGAAGATGCTCGACTCGCCCTACCGCGAGATCACCCGGCCGATCCTGGAGTACGTCAAGTCACTGCGCCGCCGCTCTCCCCGCGACGTGGTGACCGTCTACATCCCGGAGTACGTCGTCGGCCGCTGGTGGGAGCACCTGCTGCACAACCAGAGCGCGCTGAGGCTCAAGGGCCGCCTGCTCTTCCAGCCCGGTGTGATGGTCACCAGCGTGCCCTGGCAGCTGCACTCCTCTGACCGCCTCAAGGGCCGTCCCGAGCCTTCCGCTCCCGGCGCGGTTCGCCGCCCCCGCCACGAGGCGGCCAGGAACGAGATGGCCCGGGACCAAGACGCCAAGGCATAACCTTTCGTATGTACTCCTGACCGCGGGGAGGCGTGACCGACGACGAAACCTGGGAGCATGGCGATGGCGATCGAACTGAATGTGGGACCCGTCGCGCACGGTGGCTGGTGCGTCGCTCGCCATGACAACCGGGTGATCTTCGTACGGCACGCGCTCCCCGGAGAGCGTGTGCTCGCCGAGATCACCGAGGAGACCTCCAGGTTCCTGCGGGCCGACGCGGTCGAGATCCTTGACCCCTCCCCGGACCGGGTGACCCCGCCGTGCCCGTTCGCGGGCCCCGGCCGCTGCGGGGGATGCGACTGGCAGCACGCCTCCCTTGACGCCCAGCGCCTGCTGAAGAGCGAGGTGGTCGCCGAGCAGCTGAGGCGGCTCGCCGGGATCGAGTGGAAGGGCATCGTGGAGGAGGTGCCCGGAGCCCCGGACGGCCTGGGCTGGCGTACCCGCGTCCAGTTCGCCGTCGACCGTGAGGGAGTCCTGGGCCTGCGGCGTCACCGCTCCCACGACGTCGAGCCGGTCGACGCCTGCCTGATCGCCCACCCCGAGGTGGAGAACGTCGGCGCCGAGGTCATGAACTGGCGTAACGCCTCCTCGGTCGAGGTCATCGTCTCGAACACGGGGGACCAGGCCGTCGTGGTCGCTCCCAAGCCGCGCCGTACGGTGGCCGTGCCCGACCTCGACACCAGCGTGGCCGTCTTCGTGGACGAGGGCAGGGGGCACACCCGGGTCGTCCACGGCCGCAACCACCTGGTCGAGCGCGTCGGTGAGCGCGACTTCCAGGTCACGGGAAGCGGCTTCTGGCAGGTTCACCCCGGTGCGGCGGCGACCCTGCTCGCCACGGTCATGGAGTTCGCCGCCCCACAGCCGGGGGAGTGGGCCCTCGACCTCTACTGTGGCGTCGGCCTGTTCGCCGCGGGCCTGGCCAAGGCGGTCGGCCCCGAGGGGGCGGTTTTCGGCATCGAGTCCGAGTCGGTGGCCGTGCGCGACGCGGAGCGAAACCTCCGCGACCTTCCCCAGGCCCGCTTCGCCCGGGGTCGCGTCGAGAACGCCCTCGACCACTTCGGCATCGAGCGCGCCGACCTGGTCGTCGTCGACCCGCCCCGCGCCGGTCTCGGCCGCGAGGTCGTCGACCGCCTCTCGGCCCTCGGCGCGAGCCGGATCGTCTACGTCTCCTGCGACCCCGCGACCCTGGCCCGCGACCTCGCCTGGTTCGGCGACCACGACTACCACCTCGCCGACCTGCGAGCCTTCGACGCCTTCCCGATGACCCACCACGTGGAGTGTGTGGCGCTCCTGGTCAGCGACTCGATCTAGCCTCTGACCGGGAGTTGTGCGACTCATCATGTGTCAGCGTGCTCGCGGACACGCGCATGGGAACGCTGTTGCGACCCCTGGCAGGGGCGATGAGACCGTTCGGCAGGCAGCTAGTTCCTGTACGGCCCGTACGGAGTCCGCCTTGCGGGTGATCGCCTTCGTCGCCGCCTTCACCGGAGGCGGAGCAGGAGCACGTTGAGTCTCGGCGATCGCGGCCAACTCCACCTTGAAGTCGATCGCTACGGCCGCTGTGAACGGACGCGACGTGAGGATCTCGCCACACAGTCTTTGTAGTTCATCGGCCCCACGGGCCTTAAGTAACTGCCGTCGCTCAGCAGAGGTGATCTCTGCGTACGCCCAAAGGCTCAAGGTGTTGGTGTGCCCATCCAGACACTCGAAAAGGTAGTACTTGCGGTGCTGTTCTACGCCAGGGAAACGCATACCCTGCCCAATCGCCCGCAGAGCTCCGGCCGGGGAGGGCGGGCTCTCGTAAGGAAGAACCCCCTGATGCGGGGCCTCTTCCGAGCCGGAGGGACGCGGGAAGAGGCGGACGTCGTTATGCGAGGCGAACAGGCGGACCATGCGGCCGAAATATGGGGAACCGAGAGGTCCTCAGACCTGGCAGACGATGATCCTCTGAAGGTGTTCTCCTCCCCAGCCGCAAGGAGCCACCCGCATGAGAATCCGCCGACTGTCCGCCGCGACCCTACTCATGACGGCGCTGGGCGCCACCGTCCTGACCGGCGCGACACCCGCCGTCGCCGCACCCCAGACCAGCACGCACGTCTTCGGTGAGTACTGGGTGGTCGTGTACGGCCCCTACCCCACCCTGGAAAAGTGCCAGGCGGAGCGGGACATCGTCATCCCGATCGGAGACCCGACCGGCCCCTGCTACGGCAACGCTACGGTCGGCTACCGCTTCAAGGTGTACATCAGCTGAAGGCGCAGCGAGCGGACGGGCATCCCGGGCCCGGGGCGCGGACGGGCTCCCGGACCCGGGGCCGCAGTCACCCCTTGGCGGCCTTCCGCGGCGCCGTCCACGCCGCGTGTACGGCCGATCAGTTGATCACGCGCGGGCGTTCGCGCGGATCAGGTGTCAAGCGGTGACGGGTGATCCTGGATCGCACGCGCCTCCTCGGCGAGGAGCCGCCCTCCTGCCGCGAGCTTCTCCAGGTTCTCCGGGGTGCACCTCGCGAGGTAGCGCTGCAGGTCCTCACGGTCGCCGACGTAGGCCATCCACAACGCCATCTTGATGGCATGCCTGTCGTGCTCTTCGGGATCCAGGGTGAGGATCACCTCTCGCATCGCCGCGTTGATCGCCTGCACCGTCTCGTCGGGCTCGCCGTCGATGACCTTCTCCAGCCATCCGGTGCCAACCCATTCGGCGCGGCCTTCGTCCCACTGCACGTGGATTGAGCAGCACACGCCGTCCCGATCGGTGTCATAGGGTCTCTCGGCGCCCGCCTTGTCGCTCTGGCCTGCGGTGACCGCACCGAGCCTGTCGTGGACCCAGTGCCGTACCCGGGTGCCGACGGGGAGATGTGCTTGCGCCTGCTCGATGGTGATCATCGAGGCTCCTCACGAGACCAACGCCAATGTGTTCCCGACACCGTACAGGGGCGGCCGAGCTCGGTCTCGCCCTTGGCGAGGATGCGTTTGCGGTTGGCGCGGCAGCGGGCCACGCCCGGGGCGATGAGAGCCGTACGGCGCGCGGGCGATCTCCGTGACGGTGCCGGGGACGCCGGGATTGGGACAGGTGACCCGATCTCAGGTCTCCCCGCCCGGGCCCAGCCGTTCCTCGAGCCGTTCCAGGCGCTGGAGGACGGGCCGCAGCTCCTGGCGGATGGCGGCCGACAGGGTCTCGTCCGAACCGCCGGGGGCCGGAGCCGTCGCGGTCCGGTCCTGTGCCCTGAGGTGGACGTAGCCCGCCAGCGCGGCGGTGACGGCGCGGCGGGTCAGCCTCGGTTCGGCACCGAGCCCCCTGAGGATGCGGCCCGCGGCCCCGTCCAGTTCGGAGATCAGGCCGAGGAGCAGGTGCTCACACCCGATGTAGTTATGCCCCAGGGCGATCGCGTCGGTGACGGTCAGTTCGAGCGCGGCCGCCGCGGACCCGCTGAAGCGCAGCGCAGGACCGCCGGGCGCGGCGCCTTCCCGGTCGAGGGCGTCCAGCTCGCGCCGTACCTGCCCGGGGTCGATCTCGACAGCGCGCAGGACGTGCAGGGCCAGGTTGGCACCCTCCGCCAGCAGGCCGCTGAGCAGGTGCTCCGTGCCGACCGCGGCGGTCGCCTCCGCGCGTGCCTCCTCGACCGCGAGCTTGATCACGGTGCGGGCGCGCGGTGTGAAGTTGGCGAAGCGGGCGCTCTGGTCGTCGAGGTCGGGGGCGCTCAGCCCGGTTTCCCTGATCGCGGTGATGCGCCGTACGGCTTGCTCCAGGGCGCGCTGGCAGACGGCGGAGACCGGCACCCCCGCCACCTTGACCGCCTCCGCCAGCTCGTCGGGCAGATACACGTTGATCTTCGGCATGTCTCCTCTGTGGGGTTATTAACGGTTTATAACCCACGTATAACCCCGTGGGGGGCGCCTGTCTAGCGCGCGAGGTTCGTCAGGAGGCGGGACACGCCGGAGGAGGGGGAGGCGCCCCTGGTGGAGAGCCAGGCCATCCCCTTGCGGGCGCTGAAGGCGACCAGCCTGCGCGCGTCGGCTGAGGTCAGATCGCCGGAACCGGCCAGGACGGGGGAGAGGGCGATCCGGTGCCAGGTGCCGGACCCGCCCAGTGATCTGGTGATCTGGGGATGGGCCGCCTGAACGGCCGAGGCGATCGGCCGCAGCCGGGACCGGCCCGCGTGGCCGCCCCGGATCGGGACGAGGAGGTTGACCGCCGAGATCTCGGCCCCGCGGTCCCGGGTGGTCCTGAGCATCTCCTGGTCGCCGTTGCTCAGGCCGCTCCCGTTCGCGGGCAGGGTGAAGCTCACGGTGAGGGGCCTGCTCGCCGCGGCGCCCTCGCGCTGGAGGGTCGCGATGGCGTCCGCGCGGCGCAGGACGGCCGCCTCGTCGCCCCGCTCCCTGATCTCGAAGTCGATGTAGCCCGCGCCGAAGGCGCCGACCACCCGCCGGTAGGCCTCGACGAGGCGTTTCTGGTCGGTGCAGGTCGTGGCCAGTTCGCGGCCAGAGGGGCCGCCGAAGGCGAGCCCCGCGTCGCCGCCCGCCGCGCGCAACCGGCCCAGACCGCTCGCGACGGGGGCTCCGTCCCGCTCTCCGTCCCGCTCTCCGTGACCGCTCCACCCCGGGGTGCAGCCGTCCGCTCCCGCGGTGAGGTGCCCCAGGGTGAACCAGCGGACGTGGTCACGCGAGACCGCCTCGGGCAGCGCGAAGGGCGGATCCCCCGCGGCGTCCACGAACGTCACGAAGCCGGAGGGGCGGGAGATCCGTCCGGGCGCGCCGGCGGCGGCGGGTCTGGCGCCGGGCGGGGGAGCGGCGGGAGCCGGATGCCAGGCCCGCGCAGGAGGTCCGGGGATGCCCGAGGGCAGCAGCCAGAGCGCGGCGCCGGTCCCGGCGACGAGCGCGAGGGACGCGAGCGCGACGAGGGAGCCCGGCGGGGTGCCGGGCTCGCGGACACGGCGCGCGGCAGGGCGTTCTGTCGCCACCGACATGGGATCCACCTCCTCGACGGCACAGAACGGTGGCGATGGGTGCCTGAACGGTCACTTTGCGCACCGGAGGTCTGAACGGTAGCAAGTGTTCCGCCACGCCGTTGGCTTTCTATGGATGCCGTCCGGAGTGCCCGGATAATGGTGTTCATGAAGTTGAGGATCATGACTGAGCCGCAAGAGGGCACCACCTACGACGAGCTCCTGAGCGTCGCCCAGGCCGCGGAACGGCTGGGCTTCGACGCCTTCTTCCGCTCCGACCACTACATGCGGATCCGCAAGGGCGACCCGGGGCCCGGCTCGAGCGACGCCTGGATAACCCTGGCGGGCCTGGCCAGGGACACCTCCACGATCAGGCTCGGCACTCTGGTCACCCCCGTCACCTTCCGGCTCCCGGGGCCGCTGGCGATCAGCGTGGCCCAGGTGGACCAGATGAGCGGCGGCCGGGTCGAGCTGGGCCTCGGCACCGGCTGGTTCGACGCGGAGCACGTTGCGTACGGGATCCCCTTCCCTCCGGTCAGCGAGCGCTTTGGCCGGTTCGAGGAGCAGTTGGAGATCCTGGTCGGGCTCTGGACCACGCCGGTGGGCAAGACGTTCTCCTTCGAGGGCGCCCACTACCGGCTGGCGGATTCGCCTGCCCTGCCCAAGCCCGTGCAGAGCCCCAGGCCGCCGATCATCATCGGTGGCTTCGGTGCCAAGCGCACCCCGCGCCTGGCCGCGCGGTTCGCCGACGAGTACAACCTGCCCTTCCATACCCTGGGGGACACCGGCGTGGCCTTCGACCGGGTCAGGAAGGCGTGTGAGGCGCAGGGGCGTGACCGGCCGATCGTGTTCTCCGCCGCGCAGGCCGTCGCCGTCGGCACCGGGGACGCCGAGCTTGCGCGCCGCGCGGAGGCGGCCGGGCAGGACCTCGCCGCCCTGCGGGCGAGCGGTCTCGCGGGCACCCCCGCCGAGGTGGTCGACAAGATCGGTAAGCTCGCCGAGCTTGGCGCGGAGCGGGTCTACCTGCAGGTGATGGACCTGTCGGACCTCGACCAGCTGGAGCTGATCGCCGCAGAGGTTCTTCCCCACGTGTGACCCGCCCCCTCTATAGCGGGATATAGCGGGGCATGACGGGGCGAGGTCTGATCGGGCAAATCCCCCTAAATTATGCAGGAAGTGATAATCCATGGCAGGGCGGATCGAGCATCGGGCACACTGAGCCGGGTGTTGCTCACGATCTCCACGACTCTGCGGCCCGCCACGGACCTCGGCTTCCTGTTGCACAAACATCCGGACCGGGTCCAGGAGTTCGGCCATTCGTACGGCGTGGCCCGGGTCTTCTATCCGGAGGCCGGCGAGGAACGTTGCACGGCGGCGCTGATGCTCGACGTCGACCCGGTCCGGCTGGTGCGCTCACGCGGCCGGTCGACGCCCGACTACGCGCTTGGTCAATACGTCAACGACCGCCCCTACGCCGCGTCCTCGCTGCTGGCAGTCGCGCTGGCGGACGTGTTCCGCACGGCGCGCACGGGGCGCTGCCGCAGCCGCCCTGAGCTGGCCGCGCGGCCGATTCCGCTGGAGATCGCACTGCCCGTGCTGCCCTGCCGGGGCGGCTCCGAGCTGGCGCACCGGTTGTTCGAGCCGCTCGGCTGGGAGGTCGAGGCGCTGGCCGTACCGCTGGACGAGGGGTTCCCCGAGTGGGGCGACTCCCGTTACGTCCGCCTCTCGTTGCGCGGCGAGGTGCGCCTGGCCGACGCGCTCAACCAGCTGTACGTGCTGCTTCCCGTGCTCGACGACGCCAAGCACTACTGGGTCGCCTCGGACGAGGTGGACAAGCTGATCAGGGCAGGCGAGTCCTGGCTGGCGGCCCACCCGGACAGGAACCTGATCGCCCGCCGCTACCTGGGCAGGCGCTGGGCCCTGACTCGCACCGCCTTCGCCCGCCTGGCCGAGATCGGCGACGACGTGGAGGAGGACCTCGAACCTCCCGTCGAGGAGGACTCCCCGGTGACCGGCCCCGACCCCGGCCTTCCCCCAGAGACGGAGACGGAGACCGAGCCCGGGCTGCTCCCCGCGCCCGAGCCGCCCTCCGCGCCCGCGCGGCCGCTGAACACGCTGCGCCGCGAGGCGGTGGTCGGCGTGCTGACCGAGCTCGGCGCACGCAAGGTCATCGACCTGGGGTGCGGCTCCGGGCAACTGCTCGGGGAACTACTGGGCAGGCCGGAGTTCGCCAGGGTGACCGGAGTCGACGTTTCCGCGCAGGCGCTGACGTTCGCGGCCAGGAGGCTGAAGCTCGACCGGATGCCGGAGCGGCAGCGGGAGCGGCTCGAACTGTTCCAGGGCGCGCTGACCTACACCGACGAGCGGTTCGCGGGCTACGACGCCGCGGTGCTGATGGAGGTCGTCGAGCACGTCGACCCACCCCGCCTCGGCGCGCTCGAACGGGTCGTCTTCGGCACCGCCAGGCCGGGGAACGTGATCGTGACGACGCCCAACGCCGAATACAACGTGCGTTACGACTTTCTGGACGGCATGCGCCATCCGGACCACCGCTTCGAGTGGACCCGGGCCGAGTTCAGGGCGTGGGCTGCGGGGGTCTGCGATGAGTACGGCTACCGCGTCACCTTCCGCCCGGTCGGCGACGACGATCCCGAGGTCGGCCCGCCGACCCAGATGGCCGTTTTCGCCGCGGAGAGCGCGGAGAGCGTGAAGAGCGTGGAGATCCTGCAGGGGGGAGCCGGAGATGACTGAGATCGCCGTGCCGGAGATGTCGCTGGTCGTGCTCGTCGGAGTCTCCGGCAGCGGGAAGTCGACCTTCGCCCGCAGGCACTTCACGCCGACCCAGGTGGTCTCCTCGGACTTCTGCCGCGGACTGGTCGCCGACGACGAGAACGACCAGTCCGCGACGCCCGACGCCTTCGACGTGCTCAACTACATCGTCGGCACCCGCCTGAGACGAGGCCTGCTGACGGTGGTCGACGCGACCAACGTCCAGTGGGAGGCGCGCAAGAAGCTGATCGACCTCGCCAAGTCCCACAACGTCCTGGTCGACGCGATCGTGCTGGACGTCCCCGAGGAGGTGGCGATCGAGCGCAATGCGGCCAGGCCGGATCGGGCCTTCGGGCCGCAGGTGGTCAGGCGCCAGCGCAAGGAACTGCGGCGGTCCATGGGGAAGATCTCCAGGGACGGCTTCCGCCGGGTCCATGTGCTGCGCGGCGTCGAGGAGGTCGAGGCCGCCGCGGTCGTCAGGGAGAGGGCTTGGACCGACAGGCGCGACCTGGCGGGCCCCTTCGACATCGTTGGCGACGTGCACGGCTGCCGCGCCGAGCTGGAGACGCTGCTGCGCGCGCTGGGCTGGGAGATCGCCCCCGGCGGCACCGGCGCGACCCACCCCGAGGGCAGGACGGCGGTGTTCGTCGGCGACCTCGTCGACCGGGGACCGGACTCGCCGGGCGTGCTCAGGCTCGTCATGGGCATGGTCGAGGCGGGGACCGCCCTGTGCGTCTCCGGCAACCACGAGCAGAAGCTGGCCCGCGCGCTCAACGGGCGCAAGGTGCGGGTCGCCCACGGGCTGCAGGAGTCGCTCGACCAGCTCGCCGCGGAACCCGAGGAGTTCCGCCAGGCCGCGCTGACCTTCATGGACGGCCTGATCAGCCACTACCAGCTCGACGGCGGCAGGCTCGTCGTCGCGCACGCCGGGCTCAAGGAGGCCTACCACGGCCGTGCCTCGGGGCGGGTGCGCTCCTTCGCGCTGTACGGCGAGACCACCGGCGAGACCGACGAGTACGGCCTGCCGGTGCGCTACCCGTGGGCGAGGGAGTACCGGGGCCGGGCGATGGTCGTCTACGGCCACACCCCGGTTCCCGAGACCGAGTGGGTCAACAACACCATCTGTCTCGACACCGGCGTCGTGTTCGGCGGGAAGCTGACCGCGTTGCGCTACCCGGAGAGGGAGACCGTCTCGGTTCCGGCGGAGCGGGTCTGGTACGAGTCGGTCAGGCCGTTCACCGCCCCGGGCCACCGCGAGCCGGGTGTGCTGTCCATCGAGGATGTCAGGGGCACCAAGCACATCGAGGTGCGGCACGGCGGCGGCCGTATCAAGGTCAGGGAGGAGAACTCGGCCGCGGCGCTGGAGATCATGAGCCGCTTCGCGGTCGATCCGCGCTGGCTGGTCTACCTGCCGCCGACGATGGCGCCGCCGGAGACCTCCGCGCTCGACGGTTACCTGGAGCACCCGGCTGAGGCGTTCGCCGAGTTCGCGGCGGCAGGGGTCACCCGGGTCGTGTGCGAGGAGAAGCACATGGGCTCGCGGGCGGTGGCCGTACTCGCCAGGAACCCGAAGGTCGCGGCGGCGCGGTTCGGCGTCACCGACGGTACGGCGGGGGCGGTGTACACCCGCACGGGAAGGCCCTTCTTCGACGACGGCACCGAGCTGACCGACCGGCTCGGACGGGTGTGCGAGCCGCTCATGGACGAGCTCGGCTCCGATTGGCTCGTGCTCGACTGCGAACTGCTGCCCTGGTCGGCCAAGGCGGAGGGGCTGATCCGCAGCCAGTACGCGTCGGTGGGAGCCGCCGCCCGCACCGCGCTGCCCGAGGCGGTCACCGTGCTGGAGGCGGCGGCCGGGCGCGGGTTGGATGTGGGCGATCTACTGGACCGCACCCGTCGCCGCCTCGTCAACGCTTCCCGGTTCAGGGACGCCTATGCGCGTTACTGCTGGCCGGTCTCAGGCCTGGACGGGATACGGCTGGCGCCGTTCCAGATCCTGGCCTGCGAGGGCAGGGCGACGGCGCTCGAGCCGCACTCCTGGCACCTGGAGAAGCTGTCCGGGCTCACCGATCCGCTCATCACCCAGACCCGGCACGTGTTCGTCGACCTGACTTCGCAGGAGTCCAGGGACGCGGCGACCGGCTGGTGGGAGGCGCTGACCGCGGAGGGCGGGGAGGGCATGGTGGTCAAGCCTCTCGATCCCCTCGATTTCCTGGTCGGCGGGCGGGAGGGCAGGGACCCGCGGGGACAGGACGGTACGGCGGGGCCGGGCGAACCCGAGGGCGGGGCCGGAGGCACGGCCGCGCGCTTCAGCCGCGTGCAGCCGGGGATCAAGGTGCGCGGCCGGGAGTACCTGCGGATCATCTACGGTCCCGACTACACCGAGAGTCTTGACGTCCTGCGCCGCCGCTTCCTGGGGCGCAAGCGCTCGCTCGCCCTGCGCGAGCACGCCCTCGGCCTCGAGGCGCTGTCGCGGCTGGCCGAGCGGGAGCCGCTGTGGCGGGTGCATGAGCCCGTCTTCGCGATCCTGGCCCTGGAGTCGGAGCCGGTTGACCCACGCCTGTGACCCGTGGGTAAAGACACGTGCAGAAGGAGGGCATATTACCCACCTCGCCAATAACCCCCTCCATATCGCTCCCTAGTGTGGTGAGAACTCGACCACCAGGGGGACGTCGTGGAATTCGAGCGATTCGATCGTGCCGCTCTGCGGGAGGTCGCCTCCATGAGCGACGAGCTGGGAGTGCTGTCGTTCTACGTGACGGCCTCCCCACAGGAGGAGTCGTCGACCCGGCCCGCGTGGCGGATCCGCTTCGGCAACGAGCTGTCCGGGCTGCGGGAACGGGTGACGGCCGACCCGGACAGGACACGGCGGATGGCCGTGCTCAAAAGACTCGAAGAGCTGGAACTGGACTTCCGGCAGCTTCTCGACCCGTCCGAGTCCGGCCTGGGGCGGGTCATGTTCGTGCCGGTCGGCGACGGCGAGGTGCGGTCCTTCTCCTTCCAGCTGCCGGTGGCCGACCAGACCGTGATGGAGTCGACGGCCTACGTGCGCCCGCTGGTCAACGCGGTCGAGACCGCGCCGCCCGCGGGCCTCGTCGTGCTCTCCCGCGATGGCCTGGGCATGATCGACTACCGGTACGGCCTGGCGGAGGACATCGGCAGGGCCTCCTTCGAGATCCCCGTCGAGGAGTGGAAGCAGATGCGCGGCCCCGCGACCTCGGAGATCGCCAGGTCGGCCGCGACGCACCGCGACAAGTTCGAGCGCCGCGTCGAGGAGAACCTCACCCGGCAGCTGCGCGCCGCGGGACCGGGGATAGCCGAGGAGGCCCAGCGGCGGGGCTGGCAGACGATCGTGCTCCTCGGCGACGTCCAGCTCACCGAGATCGTGGCCCCCTTGGTGGGCGGTGACGTCATCCAGGTCGACGCGGTGGTCGACTCGCTGCCCCCGTCGAAGCTGGCCGAGTACGTGGAGCCGCAGCTGCTGGCCGCCCGTACCCGCCACGGTGTCGAGCTGGTCGACCGGGCGAAGGACGCCGCCCTGTCCGGTGGGCCGGGCGCGCTGGGTCTGGAGGCGACGCTCGACGCGCTGAACGGCAGCCGGGTGGCGCAGCTGCTGCTGGACGAGTCCAGCGAGTGGAGCGGCTGCCGTACGGCCGACGGGCGGCTCTACCCGCAGGACGTGATCCCTGAGGGCGAGTCACCGGAGACGCTCGTGCCGGACGCCACGATGGGGGAGCGCATGATCGAGCGCGCTCTCGACATCGACGCCGAGGTGATCGTCCTGGACGGCGAGGCCGCGCGGGCCCTCGCCGAGTTCGACGGCGTGGCCGCGATCCTCCGCTGGTGACCGTCCGGCGCCCTTGGTGAGGGTGACCGTTCGGTGCCCCTCCTGAGGGTGACCGTCCGCCGCCCCTCGTGAGGGAGAGGGGAAAGCGCCGGAGCAGGGGGGAGGCGGTACGGCCTGTGGACGGTGAGCCACGGTGAGGTCACATTCGGGCACCGTGAGACACTCCAGGTAGGAGCAGGGGTGTGTTTCCGCAGTTCAGGGCAGATACCGACTTCATGATCGAGAACGGGGCGATCTCGCGGAGGCGGCCCAGTTATACACATGTGTTTCGGGGAAAGGACTGTCATGGTCGGCACCACCCCTTCGGGCACCTCCAAAGAGAACCTCGGGCATGTCGTCTTCATCACCGCCGCGGCGGCGATGGGCGGGTTCCTCTTCGGTTACGACAGCGCCGTCATCAACGGCGCGGTCACCGGCATCAGGAAACATTTCGCCGTCGGCCCGGTCCAGATCGGGTTCGTCGTCGCCATCGCGCTGCTCGGCTCGGCGCTCGGCGCGTGGATCGCCGGGCGCATCGCGGACCGCTGGGGGCGCACCAGGACGATGCAGGTGGCCGCGCTCCTGTTCGCCGTCAGCTCCGTCGGCCAGGCGCTGCCGTTCGCGATCTGGGACCTGGCCTTCTGGCGGGTGCTGGCCGGTGTCGGGATCGGCATGGCCTCGGTGATCGGTCCCGCCTACATCGCCGAGGTGGCGCCGCCCGCCTACCGGGGGCGCCTTGGCTCCTTCCAGCAGCTCGCGATCGTGCTGGGCATCGCGGTCTCCCAGCTGGTCAACTTCGCGATCGGCGAGCTGGCCGGGGGGGACGTCAACAACAAGCTGCTCGGCCTTGAGGCCTGGCAGTGGATGCTCGGCGCCTGCCTGGTGCCCGCGCTGCTCTACCTGCTCTTCTCGACGATCATCCCCGAGTCGCCGAGATTCCTCGTCGCGGTCGGCAAGACGGAGATGGCACGCCGGGTGCTCAGGGAGGTCGAGGGCGACAAGGTCGACCTGGACGAGCGGATGGCGGAGATCCAGAACTCGCTGCGCCTTGAGCACCGGCCGCGGCTGAGCGACCTGCGAGGCCCCTCGTTCGGGCTGCTGCCGATCGTCTGGATCGGCATCCTGCTGTCGGTCTTCCAGCAGTTCGTCGGCATCAACGTCATCTTCTACTACTCGGCATCGCTGTGGCAGTCGGTCGGCATCAACCAGAGCAACTCACTGCTCATCAGCTTCTCCACCTCGATCATCAACATCGTCGGCACGTTCATCGCGATCGCGCTGGTCGACCGGATCGGCCGCAGGCCGTTGCTGCTGATCGGCTCCACGGGCATGACGGCCGCGCTCGCCGTGGCCGCATGGGCGTTCAGCGCGGGCGTCCCCAGCGGCGAGACCGTGAGGCTGCCGTCGCTGCAGGGCACCGTCGCCCTGATTGCCGCGCACGTGTTCGTGCTGTTCTTCGCGCTGTCGTGGGGTGTTGTGGTCTGGGTGCTGCTGGGCGAGATGTTCCCCAACCGGATCAGGGCCGCCGCGCTGTCGGTGGCCGCCGCGGCCCAGTGGGTGGCCAACTGGCTGATCACCGTCTCGTTCCCGGCCCTGTCCAAGTGGAGCCTGTCGGGCGCGTACGTGGGATACGCCTTCTTCGCCGCGCTGTCCTTCTTCTTCGTGTGGTTCAAGGTGCGCGAGACCAAGGGGCGCAAGCTGGAGGAGATGGGCTAGGTTCACCCTTGTGCCCCCGGCTGAGCCAGAGTCTCCGGAAGACCACCGTTCCGCGCGTCCCGTGAGGCCCGCGCCGCCGACGAGGGCCGAGCTGGCCGCGGCGGGAAACCTGACCATCGACGACGTGCTCGGGCCCTCGCTCGACGTGCTGTTCTGCGGTATCAACCCCGGCCTGTACTCGGCCGCGACCGGGCACCACTTCGCCAGGCCCGGCAACCGCTTCTGGCCCGCGCTGCACCGCTCGGGCTTCACCCCCCGGCTGTTCGCCCCCGCGGAACAGTGGGAGTTGCCGTCGTACGGTCTCGGGATCACCAACGTGGTCGCGCGGGCGACCGCGCAGGCGGCCGAACTGTCCCCCGCGGAGTTTCGCGAGGGAGGCGTACGGCTGGCGAGGCTGGTCGCGGAGGCCGGGCCCCGGGTGCTCGCGGTGGCGGGAGTGACCGCGTACCGGACGGCGTTCGGGCAGCCCAAGGCCGCCGTCGGGCCCCAGGAGACCTGGATCGGCGAAACCGCCGTCTGGGTGCTGCCCAACCCCAGCGGGCTGAACGCCCACTGGACGCTGGACCGGATAGCGGGGGAGATGCGGCGGCTCAGGGAGTCTCTCACCTGAGCCGCGTCTCTCACCTGACCGTCACCCGGGTGCTTCCCGGCAGGGGTCAGAGAACGCCGGGGTGGTTCACCGGCGCATGTGGCCGTGGTGGTGCCAGCGCCTGTGGTGGAACATGCCCGCCACGGCCATCACCAGCCAGGCCAGAAACAGGAACTTCAGGGCGCCGAATCCGGTGATCGCCGTCACGACGATCATCACGAACAGCACCGCGACGGCCGGGTGCCCGCCCCTGCGCTCTCCCCGGTGGTGCCGTGCCGCGGCCCGCTGCCAGGCCGCGAACTGCTGCAACGTCGCGGGGTTCTGCCACGAGGCGGCATGGGGCGGCCATCCCGGGTGCCCATGCCGCTGGGCGTGCCTGAGCCTGTGCGCCTCGCGCCACTCCCTGCCCCGGCTCCTGTGGGCCCACGGGTGGTGTTCCCACTGCTCCCCGTACTCCCCACCGCCGTCCGCGACGGCGCCGTGGGGGCCGTACAGGTCGGGCAGCTCGGCGCCTGCGAGAGCCAGGTCGCGGCCGGTGCGCGCGGACAGGACCATGTCGAGGCGCTCGTCGAGCTCCTCGTGGGTCAGCCTGCCCTGCGCGTAGTGCTCGCGCAGGGCCTCCATGGCGGCGTCGCGTTCGGCGTCTCCGATGCGGAGATCGTCGGGAAACGTCATCGTGTGGTCACTCCTCGCCGGGGTCGCCGTCTGCCAAGATCTGGTAGAGCTTGCGGCGCGTCTCGATCATGATCTGCCTTGCCTGGCGGATCTGCGCCTCACTGCCAGTCTGCAACACCTGGAAGAGCGCGACGCCTGACTGGCGGGCCAGATCCATCAATTCCCAGCTGTTGTCGCCGATGTCGGGAGTCATCTCCTCCCATGGCGCGCGGAGTTCGTCCTGGTGCTCGGCGACGTAGGCCTGGCCCGCCTCGGTGAGGCGGAATGACTTGCGCCCGTCGGCCTCCTCGGACAGGACGAGACCCTCGTCGGTGAGCTGCTGCAGCGCCGGGTAGACCGCGCCGGGGCTGGGCTTCCACCCGCCCTGGCTGCGCTTGGCGATCTCCTGGATGATCTGGTACCCATTGCGCGGCTCCTCCGACAGCAGCGCGAGGATCGCGGCGCGGACGTCGCCCCGCTTCGCCTTGCGCCCGCGTCCGAACGGGCCGCCCCCGCCGAACGGCCCCCCGCGCCCGAACGGGCCGCCCCTGCCGAAGTCCCAGGGGAAGGGGCCGCCGGGGAACGGTCCGCCGCGCCGTCCTCCGCGCTCCCTGTGCCGGTGCTCACGGGGTCCGAAGTCGTGTGCCTCATGGTGGTGCGCGCCGTGCGCCTCGTGAGGGCTGTGGGGCCCTTGGGCCCCGCGCGGGCCGGGCCTGCCGTGCTGCCAGCCGACCGCCATGCTCCTGAAGGCCTCTCTGGCCGCGCGCCTCATCTCGCGCCTGAAATCGTGCGAGCCCATGCCCGCCGCCCAGGCGCCTCCCATTGCGTTCGCCGAAGTCATGTGACTACCTCTTCTCTCTTCGCGATCGTCTTTCGATCGCTCTCGATGCTTCAAAGATATATCGAGAGCGTTCTATCGACAACCCCTCACATCGATCGCGCCTCCCGGCGCCCGAACGGCTACGCCGTAACCGTCTAAAGTCTTTAGGTGGTTGCATGATGACCGCTCACCCGGAACAGGCGGTGCAAGCGATGCGGCGGAACGAGACGGTGCTCGTCGGGTTCACGGTGGCGACCAACCTCGCGGACGGGGTGGCCAAGATCGCGCTTCCCCTGCTCGCCGTCGGGCTGACCGACTCTCCGGGCCTGGTCGCCGGGGTCGGGCTGACCCTGACGCTGTCCTGGCTGCTCGCCTCGCTCCACGTGGGCGTGCTGGTTGACCGGAGCGACCGCAGACGCCTGGGCGCCCTGGCCAACCTGGTCAGGCTCGCGGTCGCGCTGGCCCTGCTGACGGCCGTCGCCGCGCAGGCGCTGTCCCTGCCGCTGCTCTATCTGGCGGGCCCCCTCATCGGCCTGGCCGAGGTGGTGGCGAACTCCGCGATCGGCGCCCTGGTTCCCGCCACGGTGCCAAGGGAACGGCTCGGCCGGGCCAACGCCTGGATCGCGGGTGCCGAGACCGTCGCGAACGAGTTCGCGGGCCCGGCCGTCGGCGGCCTGCTGACCGGGGTCGGCGCCGCCCTCACGCTCGGGGCCTCCGCCGGGGCCTTCGCTCACCACCCCGGCCAACCGGCTGCTGGGGCGGTACGGCGCCGCCTCACGCCTGCTGAGCTGGGGAACCCTCCCCTGTCGGCGCGGGTCTGGCCGGCCTGCTCGCCGAGATCGCGGGGCTGAGAGAGGCCTTCATGATCTTCGCTGTGCTGGCCGTTCTGCCGGTCACGCCCTTCTTATTGGCCGTCACGGAGAGTGACATCTCTGTCGCGCGACGAAAAAGTGAGCTAGATCACGTAATTCCTCGCCGAATTTGGAACAACTCCTGAGACCTGCACGTTACAAAGGACATAGACGGGATTCGTTCCGTGCGGGAAGGGCTGGGGGGTGCTTTCGGCGCGGAACGGTCCCGTCTGTCGTTCCTTGAGGAGGAGGGCGGTTCTCCGGAGATTCTCCGGCAGGACCGCCCTTTTTCGTGAAGCGCCCGGGATCGTGCCGCCGTGGGGTCACTGTGGGGTCCCGTGGGGTCACCGTGGGCGCGGGAGGGCCCGGCCGGGGGCCACCGGTGCCGGCCCGGGTGTCCCGCTGCGCCGTGAGCGACCCGGGTGACGTTCGTGTCCAGTCGTTAGCCGTCCGGTTGATCAGGGTAGAGAACCGTTTGTAGAGATCTGCCCCCTAAAGATCGAACAACGGGGGGAGAACTCGGATGAGCATGGTGAGGGCCGGTCTGCTGGCCGTACTCGTGGGAACCGCGGCGGTCGGGGCCATTCAGCACTCGAAGTCGGCGAACGACCGGCCCGCCGGATGGACCAGGCATTCGGGCACCTCGACCGGCAAACGGGCCGGCAACTGGACGATCGGGCGGTCGAACCCGGCGGGCAAACGCGACAGGGACCCGGTGTTCGGGCGGAGTGGGGAGCAGGGCGTCAGACGTTCCGACGGCTGGCGGGCCTGGTGGCCGGACTCAGGCGGACGGCGCGACAGGGCCCGGGGAGTCAGACGGTCCACGGGATCCGGTGTGCGGGGGGCCGACGGCCGAGCCGGTGTGAGAGGGGCCGACGGCCGGGCCGGTGTGCGGTCGAGAAGCCGGGTGTCCGGGCGATCGGGTCCCTGGGGCGCGGGGCGCGCAGGAAATCGGGGCTTCGAGTGGCCGGAGGACCGGGCGGCCGGGCGGCCGAGGGGGCGAAGGGCCGGACGGTCGGACGACTGGACCGGCAGGCGGTCCAGACGATGGACCTTCGGGCGCTCCGAGGACTGGAGCGACAGAGGTTCGAGGAGCCGGGGCTTCGAGGACTGGAGTGGCAGGGGTTCGAGGAGCCGGGGCTTCGAGGAGCCCTACGCCCGGGGTGGCGGGCGGTCCAGGAACCGGAGATACGAGCAGTCGGACGACCGGACCGGCAGGCGGTCTCCGAGGTGGAGGTCCGGGCCGTCGGACGACTGGACCGCGAGGCGGTCTCCGTGGGAGCGGGACGACGCCCGGTCGTTCGGACGGGGGAGAAACTGACGACGGGGGAGAAAACGACACGGTGACCGCATGGCCTCGCCGTGCCGGTTGTCCGTGCTTTCACCCTGCTTCTACGGTGCTTCTACGGTGCTTCTACCGTGCTTCTACCGTGCTGGTTGTCGTCCTGGCGCCGGTACGGCGAGCGGTTGGGCGAGCCCGTCCGGCGCCGGTGAGCGGCACGCTCCCCGGTGAACGTTTCCGGCTCCTCTGAGCCGTTTCGGTCGACGCGATCGGTGTGGCCAGTCGGCTGATGGTCACCTGAGCGCGCGGGCCTTTCGTGGCCTTTTCGCAGCCTTTTCGCGGGCCTGAGCCGGGAGTGTCCCGGAACCTCTTCGGCGGACCAGGCGCCTTGAGTACGTTTCACCCCGGGACTCCCTACGGCTGACTCACCCCGGGGCCTCTTACGGCCGACACGCCGATGGTGGAAAATGACGCGATCCTCCACTTGGGGTGGGCTTTGCCGTACAGTCGACCAACGTGATCTTGATGGGAGTGTTTGGCCGATGATGGGGCACACGCACGCGCTGACGGGAGCAGTGGCGTGGCTGGGGGTGGCGCCGACGCTGGCGGCCCTGCCGCTGCTCACGGAATCCTCCAGGTTCATAGAGACCGGCGTCATGGTGAACGCGCTCACCCCGGCCGAGTTCGTCGCCGGAACACTGGTCTGCGCCGGGGCCGCGATGCTGCCGGACCTGGACCATCCGAGCGCGACGATCGCCCAGACCTTCGGTCCGATCACCTGGGGACTCAGCAAGGCCGTCGCCTGGCTGAGCGGAGGCCACCGCCACGCCACCCACTCGCTGCTGTTCGCGATCGCCATCGGGTTCGGGGCCCACTACCTGGCCAACACCTATCCGATCGGCAGGGACATCCTCGTCGTGCTGCTCATCGGCCTGGCGCTGCGGGCGATCGGCATCGGCGTGCCGGGCAAGAAAGTCGCCTCGGCGATGGTCAACATCGGCCTGACGGCCGGGCTGTTCGTGGTCTTCCGCAGTGAGAACGTGGGCTACGCCTGGCTGGGGCTGGCCGTCGCGGTCGGCTGCCTGGTGCACGTCGTAGGAGACTGTTGCACGGAGCAGGGCTGTCCCGTGCTGTGGCCGATGCGGCAGCGCTGGCTGCTGCCGTGGAAGATCGGCATTAAGACGGGCCGTGCTTTCGAGCAGAAGTTTCTCGCCCCGGCACTTTCCGTCGTTGTTCTCGGGCTGCTGTACTTCCGGCTCGTCCAGGCCTGACCATACTGATAAGTAACTTGATGTCGAGATATATGCCGCGATATCTTGATGTCGAGACAACCGCTGCAACCTGTGGGTGATCCGCTGGTTAGGCATACCTAACCGACTGGGGCACTCCGACGGTGCGGCAGGATTCAGTTGCGCCCTTTTTGTGTGGGTGCGTCAGACAACCCAGGGTGATAAGGGAGGCGAACCGTGTCCGCGAACAGCTTCGGCAGCCGTGACACGCTCCGCGTCGGTGACGCGGGATACGAGATCTATCGGCTGGACGCCGTCGAGGGGTCGGGACGCCTCCCGTACAGCCTGAAGATCCTCTTGGAGAACCTGCTCCGTACCGAGGACGGCGCGAACATCACCGCCGACCACATCCGCGCCCTCGGCCAGTGGGACCCCACCGCCGCGCCCAGCGTGGAGATCCAGTTCACCCCGGCCCGCGTGATCATGCAGGACTTCACCGGCGTGCCCTGTGTCGTCGACCTGGCCACCATGCGCGAGGCCGTACGCGACCTCGGCGGCGACCCCGCCAGGATCAACCCGCTCGCGCCCGCGGAGATGGTCATCGACCACTCCGTGATCGTCGACTTCTTCGGCGGCGCCGACTCCTTCCAGCGCAACGTCGACAGGGAGTACGAGCGCAACCGCGAGCGCTACCAGTTCCTGCGCTGGGGCCAGACGGCCTTCGACGAGTTCAAGGTCGTCCCGCCGGGCACCGGCATCGTGCACCAGGTGAACATCGAGCACCTCGCCCGCGTCGTGATGATCCGCGACGGCAAGGCCTACCCGGACACCTGCGTCGGCACCGACTCTCACACCACCATGGAGAACGGCATCGGCGTCCTCGGCTGGGGCGTCGGCGGCATCGAGGCCGAGGCCGCGATGCTCGGTCAGCCGATCTCCATGCTGATCCCGCGCGTGGTCGGCTTCAAGCTGACCGGCAAGCTCCCCGCCGGGGCCACCGCGACCGACCTGGTGCTCGTGATCACCGAGATGCTGCGCAAGCACGGCGTCGTCGGCAAGTTCGTCGAGTTCTACGGCGAGGGCGTGTCCAGTGTGCCGCTGGCCAACCGGGCCACGATCGGCAACATGAGCCCCGAGTTCGGCTCGACCTGCGCCATCTTCCCGATCGACGGCCAGACCATCGACTACCTCACGCTGACCGGCCGCTCCGCGGAGCAGGTCGCGCTCGTCGAGGCCTACGCCAAGGCCCAGGGCCTCTGGCTGGACCCCTCCGCCGAGGAGCCGGTCTTCTCCGAGTACATCGAGCTGGACCTGGCCACGGTCGTCCCGTCCATCGCCGGTCCCAAGCGCCCGCAGGACCGCATCGCGCTGTCCGACGCCAAGCGGGCCTGGCGCGCGGCCGTCAAGGACTACGCCCCGGCCGTCCTGGGAGCGGTCGACGAGGCCTCTGACGAGTCGTTCCCCGCCTCCGACTCCCCGGCGGTCGACCACGAGACCAACGGCGACAAGCCGCACGCCGCCGGTCTCAACGGCGACCGTCCCCGCAGGCCGGTCCAGGTCACGCTGGCCGACGGCACGAGCTTCGAGATCGACCACGGCGTGGTGACGATCGCGGCCATCACCAGCTGCACCAACACCTCCAACCCCTACGTCATGATGGGCGCCGCCCTGCTGGCCAGGAACGCGGTGGAGAAGGGTCTGACCCGCAAGCCGTGGGTGAAGACCTCCCTCGCCCCCGGCTCGCAGGTCGTGACCGGCTACTTCGAGCGTTCCGGCCTCCAGCCGTACCTCGACAAGATCGGTTTCAACCTGGTCGGCTACGGCTGCACCACCTGTATCGGCAACTCGGGCCCGCTGCAGGAGGAGATCTCCGCCGCCATCCAGGCCAACGACCTCGCCGTCACCGCGGTGCTGTCCGGCAACCGTAACTTCGAGGGCCGGATCAACCCCGACGTCAAGATGAACTACCTGGCCTCCCCGCCGCTGGTCGTCGCCTACGCCCTCGCGGGCACCATGGACCTCGACCTGAACACCGAGCCGCTGGGCACCGGCACCGACGGCGAGCCGGTGTTCCTCGCCGACATCTGGCCCTCGCCGGAGGAGGTCTCCGCGGTCGTCGCGGCCTCGATCGACCAGGACATGTTCCTGCGCGACTACGCCGACGTGTTCAAGGGCGACGAGGCCTGGCAGTCGCTGCCGATCCCGACCGGCAACACCTTCGAGTGGGACCCGGCCTCGACCTACGTCCGCAAGGCCCCCTACTTCGACGGCATGCCGTCGGAGCCGACCCCCGTCACCGACATCACGGGCGCGCGGGTCCTGGCCAAGCTGGGCGACTCGGTCACCACCGACCACATCTCCCCGGCCGGCGCCATCAAGGTCGGCACCCCCGCCGCCGACTACCTCAAGGCGAACGGCGTCGAGGTCAAGGACTTCAACTCCTACGGCTCCCGCCGCGGCAACCACGAGGTGATGATCCGCGGCACCTTCGCCAACATCCGGCTGAGGAACCTGCTGCTCAACGGCGTCGAGGGCAGCTACACCCGCGACTTCACCCTTGAGGGCGGCCCGCAGTCCTTCATCTACGACGCCTCCGCCAACTACCAGGCCGCGGGCGTCCCGCTCGTCGTCCTGGCGGGCAAGGAGTACGGTTCCGGCTCCTCCCGTGACTGGGCGGCCAAGGGCACCGCGCTGCTCGGCGTCCGCGCCGTGATCGCCGGGTCCTACGAGCGCATCCACCGCTCCAACCTCATCGGCATGGGCGTGCTGCCGCTGCAGTTCCCCGAGGGCGAGACGGCCGAGTCGCTGGGCCTGACCGGCGAGGAGACCTTCGACATCACCGGTGTCGAGGAGCTCAACGCCGGAGGCATCCCGCGGACCGTCACGGTCAGCGCGGATGGCAAGGAGTTCCAGGCGGTCGTGCGCATCGACACCCCCGGAGAGGCCGACTACTACCGCCACGGCGGCATCATGCAGTACGTCCTGCGCTCCCTGCTCGCCAAGAGCTGAGCCGGATCGTGACAGCGGCCTGATCCGAGCCCACGCTCGGGCTCAGGCCGTGAACGGACGCAGGAAAGGAAGACGGGCGCGGAGAGGGTCAGGCCGACGGAGAGGGAGGCCTCGACGGCGCCGAGGCCTCCGGGGGTTGGCGCGGCCGAGCCGA